>DATKRK010000367.1:0-18581 GCA_035532215.1 Pirellulales bacterium
TGCGTCCGGCGCCGACCGCCCGCGCGATGTTTACAAGGGCCGCCGCATTGGCGCGCCGTCTCGTGATCTACGAGCAACTCCTTCGCTATCGCGGCCCGGAAATGCCAAAGAATTTAGCCGCGCGACTTGCGGAAAGTAGGAATAATTGACTTCAGAATAGGCGATTATACCCGTTGAGCGCCGCTACGCGATACGCTTCGGCCATCGTCGGGTAGTTGAAGGTCGTGTTGAGAAAATAGTCGAGCGAATTCTGTTTGCCGGGCTGCGACATGATCGCCTGGCCGATGTGGATGATTTCCGACGCGTTGGCGCCGAAGCAGTGGATGCCGAGAATCGAGAGCGTCTCGCGGTGGAACAGCAGCTTGAGCATGCCGACTGTCTGCCCGGTGATCTGGGCCCGGGCCAGGCTTTTGAACATCGCCTGGCCGACTTCGTACGGCACGCCGGCGGCGGTCAGCTCGCGCTCGGTCTTGCCGAGCGAACTGATTTCGGGGCTGGTGTAGATGCCGGTCGGAATGTCGGCGATCAGCGCGCGGTCAGCGCGCCCTTCGATCAAATGCCGGGCGGCATAGCGGCCTTGCGTGTAGGCCGCGCTGGCCAGGGCCGGCGGGCCGATCACGTCGCCGACGGCGTAAATGTGCGGCTGCACCGTCTGGAAGTGCTCGTTCACTTCGAGCTGCCCGCGATGGTTCGGCTGGATGCCGATCGTCTCTAGGCCCATGTCTTCGGAATTGCCCGTCCGGCCGGCGGCCCAAAACAGAATATCGGTCTTGAGCTGCTTGCCCGATTTCAGATGCAGCACGGCGCCGTCGTCGAGCAGTTCGGCTTTGGTGTAGACTTCGCCGTGGCGGATGATCACGCCGCGGTCGCGCAGGTGGTAGCTCAAGGCGTCGATGATCTCGTCGTCGAGAAACTCCAGCAGCTTGTCGCGCGTGTTGACCAGGTTCACCTTGACGCCCAGATTGCGGAACATCGAGGCGTATTCGCAGCCCACGATGCCGGCGCCGTAGATCGTGATCGACCGCGGCGTGTAGCCCAGGCCCAGGATCGTATCGCTGTCGAACACCCGCGGGTGGCTGAAATCGATGTCCGCCGGGCGATAGGGCCGCGAGCCGGTGGCGATTACGAACGACTCGGCCGACAGCTCGCGCTTGCCGCCGTACTGGTCGCAGACCTCGATCGAACGGGCGTCGCAAAAGCGGGCCTGGCCGTGAAAGATCGGCACGCTGTTGCGCTCGTAAAAGCCCAGCCGCATTTCGACCTGCTTTTCGATCACCCCGGCGGCCGTGCGGCGCAGATCAGGGAACGACAGCGAGACGCTCAGCCCGGCGTCGCGAAACAGCTTGTTGTTGGCCAGGCTGGTCATCTGAAAGATGGCGTGCCGCAGGGCCTTGCTGGGGATGGTGGCCCAATGGGTGCAGCCGCCGCCGATCTTGGGGAACCGCTCGACGACGGCGACTTTTTTGCCCAGCTTGACGGCCTGCATCGCGGCCCCTTCGCCCCCCGGGCCGCTGCCGATCACGACGATCTCGAAAGTGAGTTGATCCATAGCCCCTTGTTTTGACCGAAGGCGGCGGGGAGTTCAAGCTCAGAATTGGGGCGGCTGCGTTTCGGGCGCGGCTGGAAAGGCATCGGCCTCTAGATCTCGTCGATGTCAATCCGCCGGGAAGGAAGCGGACGAGCGGGCAGGTAGCGGACGCGAATCGTTTTTACCTTTTTGAGCGGCACGTGCCGGTACGATAGCTCAGCTTGCATTGATGCTTCAAGGCTACTCTCGTGACGAGAACGCTCCGAAGTGCCGTTGATGTGCTTTTGCTCGTCCACCAATCTGCTTCCATCTTCTGCCAAATTCCATTCCTGATGAATGGGAGTCAAGCAGCCAACTCGGCCTCCACCTGGTCGCGCAAGCTCCAAGCTACTGGATGAATGTCGTAGTTGTACAGTGCCTCGAAGACCCCAGACGAGATCGAGTGCTCTTGATCATTCAGGATTGCGTATGCCTTTGATTCCGCAGATCGTACATCCTTAGTATCTATCCACTTGAACGCGAACGCTTCGGCGTTGTCACGATTTGGGCGGTTGATTGTTTGAAGGATACGTTCGGGTTGTTTGCGAGACTTCGGTATCACGAATTCGAACAGGTGGTCGTACCCGCTCTTGCCGGTGAATTTGACGTGGGGCGTGTAGCGTACTTCGTGTTCATCCAACCAACTTTGCACGTCCTCGTAGAACAAACTGCTGACCACTGGCACCGCAAGAAAGAACAAGTCGTTGACTGCCAACATTGCCTGAATGAGCGAGTGTTTACGTAGCGGGAAATTCTCTTCTGTCGCGTGAACTTCCAAACGCCCGCCATTGTCTTCGACTCCGAAGCCTGCCAATGTGGTTTTCAGCAGCTGTTTACGTTTTGGGGAATCAAGGTAACACCCTGAGTGAATCAAGTCGTTGATAGTATACCCATCATCGGTCAACTGAAAGCCGCCGTTTATCCGTTTGGCATAAATCTGCAGCATGTCGTTGTGTCGGTCGAGATACGGCGTCGTGATCTCGACCCATTGGTTAGTCAATTGCCGAAGCTGGGTCTTGTCTCTCAACCACTTCCAGTGGGCATCGAGCAATTGCTTTACGTCTTCGATCATGAAAACATCCCCCTTCTAAAGATCGGGGGTTCAACAATCGAACAGTACTCCATGAAATCGCGAAGCGTTCGCCAATAATCCGACAAGTCCGGGAAATGCTGTGCTGGTGCGGGAGTCGCCCACTTGTCCCCGAAACCCTCCTGATATTTGTGCAAGTGCGGACAAGGCACTTCAATGCCATCCGGATTTCGGTGTGGCGGCCCACCCAGATCCAGTCGCACCAAAACGACGACCTGACGGCCACGATTCTGCATCGTCAGCTTGGAAAGATTGATTCTACCGGAATGGATATCAAGAACGAATGCTTCTCGCCGGTCCTGCGACGAAAGCGGGATGACAAGGGATTGTAGGAGCGGCGGGAAATCATGCTCTTGCTCGTTCACCCGCACTTTCGGCATCGCAATAAGAGCGTCTGCCTCAGACTGAGGGAGATTAATCTCGGCCATGTTTTCCTGCCCTCGGGATGCGGTCGCTTTGGCTGACACCGACTCGACGCTAGCTTATCGTAGGTTGCCGATACGATTCAATTCCGTTAATTCATTTTCTGTGCCATCGCGCGCTGCGGAGGTGAAGGCGTTCCCCAAACCGCCGAACCCCCCCCGGCCTCTCCCAGAGGGAAAGGAACTGACCGGCGCTCACATGCCTTCCCTACATGCCGCCTACCGCCTACCGCCTACCATCTCAGTGCTGATGATGTTCGTGCCCTTTCGCCGCCGGCTTCTTGCCGCCGACGAAGGCTTTGTGCTTGGCGTCGCCGCCGGACATGATGTAGGCCATCAGGTCGAGGATGTCGTCCTGCGTGAGCGTGACGAGCAGGCCCTCGGGCATCATCGAGATTTTGGATTCGACCCGCTCCTCGATGTCCGAAACAGGCACGTCGCGCGGCGGAACGTCGGCGCCGGCGACGATCCGCACGGCCTTGGCGTCTTCGCTGAGGATCAGCCCGCTGAGCACCTCGCCCTGCTCGGTTTGGATCGTGACCGCGCGGAACTTGGGATCGATCACCTTCGAGGGCTCGAGCATTTCGGTCAGAACGCTGGCCGGCGTGTGCTTCTTGTCGGCCAGCTTCTTGGTCAACTCGCCCAGGTCGGGGCCGACCGCGCCGCCTTGCCCGGCCAGCTTGTGGCACTTCACGCAGGTCGCGGCGGCGAACATCGCCTTGCCGTTCTCGAAGCTGCGGGCGTGGTTCAAGTGGCCCAACTCGTCGGCCAGGTCGTCCATCGTCCACTTGCGCACGAAAGCTCGGCTCTCGGCCACGACGTCGATCGGCGGGTTCAACTCCTCGGGCAAAATATCGGCCAGCTTGGGCACGACGTGCATTACGCCCCGCATGATCCGCCAGTGGCCGGGGAACGTGCAGAGATACGGATACTCGCCCAGCTCCTTGGGCGCCGTGAATTGCAGCCGGGCCGTCTCGCGCGGCTGCACCATCCGCGTGGCGAACAGCACTTTTTTGTTGTCGGGAATGAAATTCCGCGCGATCGCGTCGGGCCGCGTGGCGATCTCCTCGGCCGCCAGCCCGAGTTCGGTCAGCGAGCCGGGGGCGCCGACGAGCAGATTGTGCGGCATGATGTCGGCGTTTTCCAGCACGATCACCACCGGCTTGCCCGCCTCGACGTAGAGCTTCGGCCGGTCGTAGATCATCTTGTGCGGCACGGTGCGCACCAGAATCACGTTCACGCCGAGTTCGCCGAGTTGCTCCTTGGCCTTCTTCGCTTCTTGCGTCGGCAATAGCGACGCCAACTCGCCGCCCAACTGCAAGGCGTCGAGCGCCGCCGGTTCGGTGCGCGCTTCGGTCGATAGCCCGCCGACGTAAGCCATGATCGAGGCCAACAGCGGTTTTGCCTGCTCCTTCGGCCACTGGCGCTTCGGGATGCGGCGCAAGGCCCGGATCGAAGCGTCGCGTTCGTCGCCGTTTTTAATGAAGCCGGCCAGCGTGTTGAACGTTTCAGCCTCGTGGCCGGGGATCGACGCGATGGCGCCGATCGCCGCGCGGCGGATGCCGCCGGCCGGATCGCCTTCCAGAGCGAACTTGGCTTGGGCCTCGGGCGCCGGGTTGCCGGCCTTTTCATGAACGACGTTCCCCTGGCCGTCTTTCACGACCAGCCGGAAACTGTCGAGCCGCTTGCCCAGGTCGCCCTCCGTGCGATTGAAGACGACGATCGCCTCGACCGGCCGTTCGCCGCCGAGATCGACTTCCCACCACGGATCTTTCTTGTTCTCTTCGGTGTGCGTCTGGCCGCCGTCGCCGTAGGCGCCGCTCGTGCTGCCATCGATGGCCCGCTTGGCGTCGCCGCCGTGCGAAGTGGTCGATTGCGAAGCCTTGCCTTGCGGGGCGATGTTGGCGCCGTCGCTAAACACCTGCACCTCGGCCAAAGTCAGCGTGCGGCGGTCGCCCGGCAGTTCGATGCGCACATAACGCCCGACCGTGCCGCGCTGATTCTTTAGCTCCGCCGCCAGATCGTCCGGCAGCTTGTGCAGCAGCGGCTCGACTTTGGCGTAGGCCGTAGCCCGCAGCTTGGCGTCGGGAATGACCGCCACGGCGTTGAGCAAATCGCTCAGCGTGCGCGGCGATTTCGAGGCGCTGGCCCAAACGCGGTCGAGCGAGCCGTCGGCCGTGGCCAGGGCGACGTAGGCGATTTCGCGCGTGAAGGAATGTTTGGCCTCCGACGAGAGCTTGACGATCCGCTCTTGCAACTGGTGCAAGTCATCGGCCGGCTGCCCGGCCAACAGGTGGGCCAGGTCTTGCAGTACGAACTGGCTATTGTCGGCGCCGGATGCGTCGAGCCGCTGGATCGCCGCCAGCAGTTCGGCGGCGGCGTTGGTCTTGTTCAACTTGGCCAGCGCATCGACCGCTTCGTGGCGATGCTCGTGGCTGATGCCGGGCCGCGAGAGCAGCGCCTGGTAGACCAGCGGCGTCCGCGGCAGTTTGATCAATTCGCCCGTGCTGACGGTCTTCAACAGGTAGTCGATGCCGGCCGGGTTGTCGGCGGCGAAAGTACCGCCTTCCTGCACCGCCTTTTTCCAGTACGGGTCGAGCTGCCGCATCGTCTCGGTCAGCGTGTAGTTCAGGTAATAATCCATCGGCCGCTTGAGGGCCAGTAATGCCGCCTCGGCCGCCTTCGCGTCGCGGAAGAAGCTGCACGCCCGGACCGCTTCGAGCCGCACGCGGGGGTAGTCGTCTTCGGCCTGCACGCGCAGCAAAGCGATCGGATCGCTGACGCGATCGCGCCAATAGCACAGCACGCGCGTCGCCGCCGCCCGAGCGTGATAATCGGGCGAACGCAGCATCTGCTTCAACAGCGATTCATTGACGACGTTGTGATACTGATGCACCCACAACGCTTCCATCAAATGGTGCTGATAGTTGGCATCGTGCTTGTCGAGCTTGGCGATCCACTTGCCGACAGCCGCGACGACTTCGTCGCTGTTGCGGCCGCCGAGTTCGATCTTGGCCCGATAGCGCACGCGGGCTTCAGGCTCCTTGAGCAAATCGAGCAGCTTGTCGATCGGCTCGCCGGCGATCTTGGCCGGCTTCGAGAGCGGGCGGCCTTCATAAGTCAGCCGGTAGACGCGGCCGTGGGTGCGGTCGCGGCTGGGATCGCGCAGATTGTGCTGCATGTGGCCGATGATCGGATTCTGCCACTCGGTGAAGTAGATCGCGCCGTCGGGGCCGATCTCGATGTCGGTCGGGCGGAAGTTCAAATCGCTCGATTGCACGAGCCGCTCGGCTTCGACCCCCTCGAAGCCCGAATCTTGCTCGTTGATCTTGTACTGCAAAATCCCCTGGAAGCCGATCACGTTGCCGACCAGCAAATTGCCTTGCATTTCGTCGGGAAAGTGCCGGCTGGAAAGCACCTCGGTTCCGGGGCAGGGGCGAGTCCACTGCTTGTAGACCGTCTGCATGCCCGGATGCTTGTTTGGAAAATCGAGATGGCCCGAGAAGGCCGTGGCAAAGTAAGTCTGCGAGCCGGTGCCGTCGGTCACCAGGTCCTGGCCCCAGCGGTCGAAGATGTGGCCGTGCGGGTTGGCGAAGCCGTAGGTCACGTAGACTTCGAACTTCTGCGTCCGCGGCTCGTAGCGGAACACGCCGGCGTTGGCGCAGCGCTCGGGCGGCCCGTAGGGCGTTTCGACCTGCGTGTGGTGGAACGTGCCTTCCTGGAAGTAGAGCGCGCCGCCCGGATCGAGCGTGAAGCTGTTCATGGCGTGGTGCGTGTCGGCCGAATCGAGCCCTTCGAGCACGCGCTCGCGGTAGTCGGCCACATCGTCGCCGTCGGTGTCCTTGAGATACATCAAGTCGGGCTGCTGGCCGACCAGCAAGCCGCCGTTGTAGAACTCCAGCCCGGTCGGCACGTGCAGCTTGTCGGCGAACACGGTCCGCTTGTCGGCGCGGCCGTCGCCGTCGGCATCCTCCAAGATCAGCACCATGTCGTTCATTTCTTCCTTCGGCTTCCAGTGCGGGTAGCTGGGCATGGTGGCGACCCACAACCGGCCCTTGGTATCGAACGCCATTTGCACGGGGTTGGCCAACTCGGGGAACATCTCTTCGCTGGCGAACAGGTTGGCCTTGAAGCCCGGAGCGAGCGTGAGGGCGGCGACGTCCTGCTCGCCGGTCATGAACAGGTGCGTGCCGTTCGGACCATTGCCGGGTTTGTTCGTTGTCACCGGGATGAACGGCGGGGTGTTGCCGTCGTCGACCTTCATTTCTTTGCCCTGGGCGACGGCCCACACGCGGCGGTCGCGGTTGGCGGTCATCACGTCGAGCACTTCCATCTCGCGTTGCATGACTTCGCGGTTGGTCTGCCCGTCGACGAATTTCAGGTCGGCACGGCCGCCGAAAATCGAATAGCCGTCGACCGTGCGATAGCGCTCGAACCAGAAAAAGTTCTTGTCCAAGACGGCTTGGCGGAGTTTTTCGACTTGTGTCGCGTCGCGTTTGATCTCCGGCCCGCCAGGGAACAAGGCCCGCTCGATTTCGGCGGCCAGCAATGCGTCGCCGAACTCGTTCAGATGCACGCCGTTGATCGAGAGCGGCTGCTTGGCGCCTTCATAAATCTTCAGCGCCGGCTGGAACAGATCGACGAACACGATGCCGTTGGCCTTCGCGACTTCGGCCATGGCCGCCGTATACAGCGCAATGCGGCGGTTGTTCTCTCGGCCATCCGAAAGGTTGCGATCGTGCAGGTTTTCGTGGGCGATGGGCGAGAAGAGTACGAGCCGCGGTGCGCTCGTGCTATTGTATTTCTGCGAGAGCGTGTGTTTGACGAAGGCGTCGAGGTCTTGCTTGAACTTCGGCAGGCCCGCCTCGTCGCCGTACGATTCGTTGTAGCCGAAGAAGGCGAACACGACGTCGGTCTTGGTTCGGGTCAGCCATTCGTCGGGCGCGCCGAAATTGGCGGAGCGCAGCCGCAAGGTCAGTTCGTCGCCCGAAAAGCCCAGGTTGCGGAAGCTCAGTTCGTGCTGCGGAAAACGGCTTTGCAGCCGCGCTTCGAGCCAGCCGTGGTGCTGCATCCGCTCGGCGAGCGTATTACCGATGAGCGAGATATGGTCCCCTCGCTTGAGTTCGAGCGAGGCGGCCTGGGCGACGGACGAGGCCGCAATGGCGAGCAGGGCGAAGAAGATCCGCTTCATGTAAACAGTTCCTTGGGCTCTCTGCGAAGACTTTGCCTGGGTCTAGTAGGAGGGAACCGCCGAGGCAGGCTTCTGGATGGAAGCTTGCCGAGGACGGGCGATGGCGGGGGGCGGCGGTCGGCTGAGCCGCAGTCCGAGGACGAACCGCCTCCGCCACGAGCATCGCCGGCCGCGGTAAGATCCAAGTATAACCGCGTCAAACGGGCAAGTCTCCCGGCGCTCGGCCGCTTTTTGCCAAAATCCGGCCGTCGATCGCGCCGGGTGGCTGGGGCTAAGCCTGGGCGATGCCCCGGTTCGCTGGGGCATCGCTGCGCTCTGCCGCCAGCCACTCCCAAGGTTGTCGGCTGCCTGCCATTCCGTGTTCGATCCGTGTTTCATCCGTGGCTAAAGTCCGTCGGGCGTCGCTCAACTGCACGCAAGCGCCGACCCTCATTTTCAGTTGTGACAAAGCACTAGCCGCGTCTCGCCCGGCGGAGCTATGCACGAAGATCCACAATTTGCACGCCGGGAATGTGCTTGTCGACCAGGGGCACGGTCAGGTTCGCCCAGCGGCGGCAGCGATCGAGAATTACGCTGTCGGCCGTGGCCACGATCTCAGGCGATGCAATCAAAAGCTGATCGGGATTGGCGGCTAATTCGACCGACCAATCCCAGCCGTACTTTTCGGCGATTTCGAGCAGGTAGCCTTTCAGCCGGCCGCTGTTGGAGACCGGGCTGTCGAGGCGCCAGACACACGGGCCGACGCCAAGCCCGGCCAGAAATCTTCCGATCAGCTCGATCGCCGGAAACGTTTCCTCGACGCGGCGGAACGTGCCGTGCACGCTGGCCAGGTCGCGGTAGCAGCCATCGCGACCGCGCAGAATCACGCCGCCGGCCAGCGCCGCCTCGACCGTAATCAGCAGGTTGTAGCCGTCGATCTCCAGCGGTTGGCCGGCCAACTCGGCCAACTCGGCTTTGCGCTCGCGTCGCGATTCCAGCGATTGATCCGAAGAGGCCGATCGCATCACGGCGATTCGCTGCCTGCGGGCCAGATCGTAGCGGTCGCCGACCAGCTTGAGCGCCGACTCGCCCGCGTAGCCTCGCGTGAGCAGCCACGACAAATCGGCCGTCGCCGTCCGCAGGCGCGGCCAGGTCTCCTCGGCGAAAAACTTTGCATCTTCAGGATGCGGGCCGCGATGCGTTCGCTTATCCGGCATGGGCTGCCTGCCGATTCAAGCTCGGGTGCGAGTCTTTAGATTCAACCACAGCGACACAGGTGCACTGAAGCGCCGTGCGCAAAGCGGGTTAGTAGCCTAAATGTCGAACGAACGTTTGTCACTTGGCGGCCGAGCAACCGCTAACCTTTGAACATAGCGGCAGCCAGACGGGCTCGCGGAGGGGTTGGGGCGGGGGCGTCACCACAGCACTCGCCCTAGCGCTACAAAAATCGCGAGCACGCCAACACAGAGAGTTGATATCGTAGCTCATAGCCGTCGCGCGGGTGGAAACATTCGACTGAAATGGCATAGGGCCAGCTTGTCCATGACGCGGCCCACGCTCTCGTCAAGGCTTTCGATCATGGCCGCGTAGACAGGTTGGTTCTGAATCTGCCGCGCCTGCCGTTTGCCTTCGGGAAGAAACTCCGGACCGCTGGCCGCCATACATCGGATCACGACGGGCGGCGGCATACGGCCCATGCCTGCTGCATCGCCGCCGCACGATTTTGCCCAGGCGGCTGCCTTCGTATGGTAACTACGAGCGAGCGCGAGATAAACCTTTCGGCGAGGCGAGTCGCCCTTCTACGGCGAACGGGTCGATTGCTTGTCCTCTTCGGGCAACGTATCGGCCGAATTCGATGCGCCGTCTTTCTCCGAGCGACGAGGGGCCGAACTCGGCCCGCACGTGCCGCTCATTCACGTTTTGACCCCGAAGCGAGGCAGAACCCACGCCTGAAGCACGAACCAAAGCACGAGAAATGCAATGGGAAACAGGAATTCCATAAGAGAGCTCGCGGTTTTTTTCATCAGGTTCTCGCCGGGCATCCATTGATTGTACAGCAAAGCGGTCGCCGTGATGAAGGCGTTTGTTTCTTGGGGGGGTGATGCTGTTTGCCGCATTATCAGGGAGAAACTGTCCCGCGAGAGCTTGCGCGGGAAAGCTTGTTTGCCACCAGCTTCACCGGTGGTCGGGAGGGGTAAAAACCTCACCCCAGCCGGCTTCAGCCGGCTTCTCGACAACTCCAAAAAGCCGGCTGAAGCCGGCTAAAACAACCATTTCTGGAGGCTTGGAGACCACCAACTGAAGCTGGTGGCAGACAGACAAAGCAACACGGATTCTGTTTGAACTGGCGATCAGGAATTTGGCCGCCGTGCTGCGACAGTTGGAGCGTTCTTACGAGCCGGAGGATTAACGCGCCCCGCGGCGTTGCTGAGCGCGGCGGAGCGCCTTGTGTCGCTGTTTGCGTTCGCTGATGCGCTCGGCGACTTGCTCCTCGCTGAGGCGAACCGGACCGGAAATCCGTGCGACTTGCCGCTCGCCCCAGACCTTCTCTTTGAACATGCGGTAATGACGCTCGAGCCGGGCCACGTACTTGGGATCGGACAGCACGAGATTGTCGACCATTTCCAGCAACTCGTCGGCGCATTTCGCACGAGGATTAAGGGGATCGATAAACGGCCCTGAAAAGGGGTCGTCGCGATCGAATCCGTAGCTGATCACGCACAACGTTTTGCCGGTCGTTTCCGAAATCACATTCAGCGACACGCGGCGGCAATCGCAACCACGTTCGTTGCAATACATCTCGACGAGAGCATAGCGGTCGGCGGGCAGCCCCTCGTCCCCGCGAACGACCACCATCACGCGGCATTCCGCCTGGCCCAGTTCCGGGAACTCGCTCATGAAACTATGCATCGGCATGGCAGACCTCCATTTCTTCCAGCGCCCCGCTTTCCTTCGAATCATTAGAAACAAGGCCAGGGCCGTTTGGCAACCTGAAAAATGGCGTCTGCCGAGAATCGTCAAGTGGCGTTCAATTGCCACGAGACCCCGAATCGATCCTGCACCCAGCCGAATTTCTTGCTGAAGGGATAGGCGCCGAGCGGCATCAGCGCCTGGCCGCCTTCGGAAAGCGCCTGAAAGTAACGTTCGATCGCCGCTTCGTCGGAACTGGCGACGAACAGCGAGATGGCGGGCGTGAACGTGAAGTCGTGCTCGACCGGGCTGTCGATGCAAAGGAATTCGCGGCCGCCGAGCGAAAACGCCGCTAGATACACCGAGCCTTCGCGGCCGGCTTCCTTGGCGCCGTAGCGAGCGATGCGAAGAATCTTGGAACCTTCGAACAGGCCCACGTAGAAGTTCATCGCCTCTTCGGCCTGCCCGCTGAACATCAGAAACGGAGTGATTTGCGGTCCAGGTTCGATGGTCATGGTTCGGTTCGTTGGCTAAACACGTTTCAATCGCAAACGCGGCTCGCCCTCTCCCGAAGGGAGAGGGAGTTATTTTTCCGGCTTCGCCGCTTCCTCGCTCGGCGGCGCCTGCCGTTGCTCGAGCAGATAGGCCAGCAGATGATAAAAATCGGCCTCGGGCACGAGGTCGGCGACGTTGCCGGGCATCGGCGAAAGGGCGGTGATGGCCCGCTCTTCAACGTCCGACTCCGGGATGCGAATTTCCTTGCCTTGGTTATCGGTCAGCACGAGCACGGCGCCTTCATTTCGCAGCAGCAAGCCCGAGATCGACTGGCCGTCGACCGTGTTGAGCACCGTGCTGCGGAAGGCCTGATCGACGTTGCGGCTGGGATCGAGCACGTCTTCCAGCAGGCGATCGACGCCGCGCAAGCCGACGCCGTCGAGGTCCGGCCCTACCTTGCCCCCGGCGCCGCTCACGCGATGGCAGGCCGCGCATGTCTTTTGGAACACGGCTTTGCCCAGCGCCGCGTCGGGCTTCGTTTCGCGGAATCCGTCGCGCCGCGCCGTCAGGAGTTGCTTGATCCGCTCGTCGGCCGGCGGCAATCCTGCGGTGAGCTGCGCCAGCCGCTCTTCGAGGTCCTGCACGTTGGCGGCTCGCAGTCGTTCTTGCACGGCCGCTTCCTGCAACAGCCGCGGCGAGGCCTTGCCGGCGGAGATTTCGGCCAGCAACAGTTCTGCGCCCGGCTTTCGAGCGGCCAATCCCACGGCGATTTCGATCGCCAGGCGATCGGAAGCGAGGCGCAGATGCATGACCAACTCCTGCCTCGCCGCTTCGGAATTGATGCTTGCCAGGGCGGCCGCCGCCTTCTGTCGCAAGGCCGCCGGCTCGACCGCATTGCCCAAAATTCCGCTCAACAGCGGGATCGATCGCTCGGCGTCATTCACGATGCAGGCGTCGATCGCGCCCGCGCGCAAGTCGGCGAATTTCGTTTCGGGCGAGGCCAACGCGGCCAATTGCTCGAACAGCGGCTTCAATCGCATTTCGCGGGCCAGATCGATCCCGCTTTGCACGAGCGGCTTATCGGCCTCGGCTAACAGCGATTCACCCGTGCGCGTCGCCGCTGCAACAAAACTCTCAGGCAACGCCAGCTTTCGTTCCTGGGCCGAGCGGTGCAGGGCCAAGGCCAGCTCGCGGGCCAGCGGCAACGAATCCTGCCCCCGGTTTTCGGCCCAATCGCACAACTCGGGCAGTTTTGTCTCGGGCAGCCAGCGGGCCGTTTCGCGCGCGAATTCGGGCAAGCGATCGGAACTTTTGCCCCTGTCGGACAGCCAGGCAAACAGATATTCCGCCGCGTCGGGCGAGCGAACGCCCAAGCTCACGTCGGCCAGGCGAGCGGCGAAATCGGCGTTCGAGGTTGTCGAAGGCCTGACTTCGGCGTACATGCCGGACGCTCGCAGATGATCGCGCAGCGACATCCGCACTACATGGACCAAATGCGTATCATCCGCCGGAGTTGCGGCCCAAAGAGACAACAGCGGCTCGACCGATTCGGCTTGCGGATGGCGGCCCAAGGCATCGGCGGCCGCGCGGCGGACGAAAGCATCGCTGTCGGAAAGTTTGTCGCGCACTAGAGCCGCCAAATCGAGTTTTCCTGTCGTCCACTCGGGACGCTCGGCGAGCGCCTTGATCAGATGGACCCGCACAATGCGCGCCGGATCGTCGGCCAGGCGTTCGATCTGGTCTTCGCTGAGCCCGCCCTTTGCCGTGCGCTCGACGATCCATAACCCATGGGCGCGGCGCCAGGCGTCCGCTTCGCTGGTGTCGTCCGGCAGCAATTGTTCGGCGGTCGGAGCATCTGGCCGGCTGACGAGTTCCTCGGTGGCCAGCACGCGGACCGTCAGGTTCGGATCGCCGAGCCGTTCGAGCAATTGTTCGGTCGACAAGCGGGCCAGGTCGGGCATCGGTCGCGGCGGCGGCGCCCCGCCGTCGACGCCCGTGTACACGACTCGCCAAATGCGGCCGCGGAACCGGTCGCGGCCGGGATGCTTCAACGGCACCTCGTAGTGGCCGATGATCTTGTTGTAAAAGTCAAGAATGTAAAGCGAACCGTCGGGGGCCAGTTTCAAGTCGACGGGGCGAAACCACGGGTCGTCGCAACGGACGAAGTCGGGCTGTTCGATCGCGTTGTACGACGAGCCATGCGCTTCGAGCCGATCGTGATTGACTTTGCCCGTGACCGGGTTGCCGATGAACACCGTGTCGCGGTACTCGGGCGGAAAATGGTCGGCGGCGTAATAGACGACGCCGGCGATGCCGGTCGAGCCGTGATTGTGGCCGATCATCGCCGGCCCGTAACCCAGCCCGTCGTGCGGCTTGCCGAAGCTCGGATACCAGGCGCCACGCAGCAGTTGATAGATGGGCAGCGTGTGGCAATCGGCCGAATACTCGTTACCTAACGGATCGAAGCACAGTCCGAACGGGTTGACTTGCCCGTGCGTCACTTGCTCGATATGGCTGCCGTCGGCGCGAATGCGGAAGGTGTTGCCCGAGTTCATCCGCACCTCTTCGCCGCCGGCGCTGCGGACCGTTGAGTCGTTGGCGAATCCATGGCTGCAATAGATCCAGCCATCGACCCAACGTGTGAACGAGTTCGTCATGCCGTGCGTGTCGCGAAAGCCGATTTCGGGATAGAGCAACCGGCTCTCTTTGGCGCCGGAACCGCCCGGCTGCGGCGGGGCTGTCGCGGGGTCGCCCTGCCAGAGATAGATGTTCGGAATGCTGTGATAGATCACGCCGCCGGCGACCGGGGTAACGCCGATGGGAATATTCAGCCCGGTCAATAGGGTCTTGACGCTTTCCGCGCGGCCGTCGCCGTCGCGATCTTCCAGGACGCTGACGATATCGCGGCCTGTCTCGCCAGGCTTGACCGGAAACGGATATTCGAGCGAACTGGTGACATACATCCGCCCGCCGCCGTCGAAATTCAAGTTCATCGGCTTATGGATTTGCGGCTCGCAGGCCACGAGCTGAATCGTAAAGCCGGGGGGCAGGTGAAACTTTTTAAGCTGTTCCTCGGCCGGCAGCGGATCGGTCGGCGCGACGAGGATGGCCGGGTATTGCGGCTCGTCGGCAGGCGCCAGGGTGGGAGGCATCCACAGCAATACGAGCAGCGGCAAAGCAGGCAACAGGCGGGGCATCGGCGACTTCCGGGAGACAATGGCGAAGGATGCAAGCCAGTGTAGGCCGGAAGGAAAAGGGCCGCAACATGCGACCAGACGCAGAGGCGTCTCCCTTATTGGCCGAGCTTGTCCTCGCCGTTCGACTCGCGCGATGACGCCGGGCGATCGTCGGGGCCGACGCTGACAGCCGCGGCGCTGACGCCGGAATTGTCTTCCGCCGGTTTGGAAGCCGGGCTCTCGGCGACCTGTTCGACGACGGGGCGCCGAGCCAAGGCATCGCTGCGCAAGCGGGCCAGGTCAACCTGGACGCCCGCTTTCAAGGGCCGCACTTGCGGCGGTTGGTCGGGCACGTTCGGAGAACAAACCATCACCTGCGATTCGCCGAGCACGCTCAGGTTCGGCCCCTCGACCACCAAGGCGGTTCCCTCGTCGATGCCCAGGCCCACCAAGTCCGGATGGCTATCCAACACTCGCAGCAGTCGCGATTGCCGGTTCCGCTTGATAAAGTGCTGGTCGACGACCGTGCCGGGCAGAAAGCCGAAGCCGGGGCCTTCCTCCAGTTCGGGCTTGTCGCGACGAATCATGATCGGCGACATGATCGCAGCGCCGGCCGAAGTGCCGCCCACCACCCCGTCGCGCTCGAGCACTCCGCGGATCTCCCGCTCGGCGAGCGTGCCCAGATACGTTTCGGTCAGCCAATTCTGGTTGCCGCCGATGAACCACACGCCCGTGGCGTCTTCGAGCGGCTTGACGAATTCGGGCTGATTGGCGGTTTCGCGCGAGCGGGTGTGCATGACCGCCAACTCAGCCAATTGTTGACGCCGCCAAAAGGCGAGCTTGGTTTCGACGCGGTCGGTGTCGGCCAGCACGCTGGCGGTGGTAATGATCACCAGCTTGGCCGCGTCTCCGCCGGCTAACTCGATAAACCGGCGGCCGAGTTCATCGGGCAGGGCGCCGCCGCCGCAAATCACCAATTTGCCCGGCCTAGGCTGGGCTGTGTCTATCGGCTGGGCTGTGTCTAATTGAGCCGAACCGCCCGCTGGCGCGTGCACGTCGCCAATCGTAGGCTTTTGAGCCGTTACCTCCACGGCCTCGGACGAATCTCCTGCACCCGGTTCGCCGGCCACGATGAATCGACCGTGCCCCGCGAGGATCGCAAGAATCATCAAAACCGAGCGGCAAAGCCGGAAGCTCCATGCGCATCGGATATGGCTGGCGAGCGATGCATAACCACGCGAACCATTCACGGCATCCATGCCATTTCTCCAAGATGGTCGATGAGGCAAACGTTGTTGGATCATGGTTCTCGCCGATTCTTTCGAACCGGGCAAGGGCAACTGATCGGCCACCGTTGATGAATTCTACCTTGTCGGCGCGGCTTTCCGAAACAGAAAAACGGGCCTTTTCGCAAATTGCTCGCTTGTGCAAATTTGCTCGTCGCCCTATTTTTAGGCTCGATGCTACTTTCTGCATTTGCGACGGAACGGGAACTGCACTATTCGTGCCCAGACGAAAGGGAGTTCGACATGCACTGCAATTTGTTCCATTGGATAGCCGCCTTTGTCGCCTTCGGCGGACTTGCTTCAGGAGAAATCTCAATGGCCCAGGCAAACGACGGTGACCTGCCCCAGGTGATGTTCAAGACCTCGAAAGGGGACGTGGTCATCGAACTCTACGAAGACGAAGCGCCCAATACCGTGGCGAACTTCATCAGTCTCGTAGAGAAAAAGTTCTATGACGGGCTGACCTTTCACCGCGTCATCGACGGCTTCATGGCTCAAGGCGGCTGCCCGAAGGGCACGGGCGTCGGCGGGCCGGGTTATGCAATCGCTTGCGAGTGCTATCAGAAGAATGCTCGAAAACACGGCCGCGGCAGCCTAAGCATGGCGCACGCCGGCAAAGACTCCGGGGGCTCTCAGTTCTTCATCACGTTCGACGCCACGCCGCATCTCGACGGCAAGCACACCGTGTTCGGCAAGGTCATCAAGGGCATGGACATCGTCGATCAACTCGAGCGGACCGGTCCGGGCGTCAAGCCTGACAAGATTCTCGAGGCCCAGGTGCTGCGCAAGCGCGACCACGAATATCAGCCCAAAACGCTGCCCTCGCGCAGGTAGTCATTCAAAGGACGTGCTCGATGCCGCTGGGCTTGATTAAGTGTTTGATGGTCGAGAAGGGCTTCGGTTTTATCTTGCCCAGCGACGGCAGTTCCGACGTGTTTTTTCATTGCTCGTCGATGCCGCAGGGCGAGTTCGAAAAGCTCAAGGAAAAACAGGCCGTCAGCTATGAACTCGATCCCAACGCCGCGCCCAGCGACCGCGGGCCCAAGGCGAAATCGGTGGCGGTATACCACGGCCACGTGACGTTTACCGGCGGAGACGAGGAATTCCGGCCCTTGCGGCGGCACCCTTCCGCGCGGCGGAAAAAGCCCGGTTGGCGAAAAAGCGTAGAATAGTCATGTTAGTCGGTCGGCGGCTTGGACCCCGACCTGCCGGCCCCGCGTCCGGCCGCAATGACGAACCGCTTGGCAACCATCGAGGGTCTGATGTCTTCCTCCGAAAAGCCCGCCCGGCCGAGTTTCGATCCGGCCGAGTCGTTGGCCAGTTTGCGCCACGAGTTCGGCGAGCATGGCGGCGTGAACATGTCGATCGAGGCCAGCACCACCTTCACGGTGTTGCAGCCGGAACTGTTGCCCAAGCTGTTTCAAGGACATCTGGGGCCCGAGAGCGGCGGCTTCTATCTTTACGGCCGGCACTACAACCCGACGGTCTATGTGCTCGGCAGGCAGTTGGCCGCGCTCGAAGGCACGCCGGCCGCCTACTGCACGGCCAGCGGCATGAGCGCGGTTTCGGCCGCCGTCCTGCAATGCTGCGATCAAGGCGACCACATCGTGGCCTCCGACACGCTCTACGGCGGCACGTTCGCGCTGTTTCACGATTTCCTCCCCCGCAAGGCGGGCATTCATACGACCTTCGCGCCGACGACCGATTATGCGGCCATCGAATCGGCCCTCACCGATCGCACGCGGCTGTTGTACGTCGAGTCGCTCTCGAATCCGACGCTGGTCGTGGCCGACATTCCGCGGCTGGCCGAGATCGCCCACAGTCGCGGCGCCAAGCTGGTCGTCGACAACACGTTTTCGCCGATGGTCTTGAGCCCGGCGCAACTCGGGGCCGACATCGTGCTGCACAGCCTGACCAAGTTCATCAACGGGGCTTCGGATTGCATTGCCGGCGCGATCTGCGGCGACCACGAGTTGATCGACGCGATGATGGATCTCCACACGGGCGCCTTGATGCTGCTGGGTCCGACGATGGACCCGCGAATTGCCTTTGAAATCGGCCTGCGACTGCCGCACTTGGGCCTGCGCGTCGCCGAGCACAGCCGCCGGGCGCTCGTGTTCAGCCAGCGGCTCGTCGAGCGGGGCATTCCGGTCATTTACCCTGGCTTGCCCGCCCATCCGCAACACGAGCTGATGGCGCAATTGGCCAACCCAGGCTACGGCTTTGGCGGCATTTTTTGCATCGATTTGAAGACCGCGCGGCGGGCCAACCGGCTGCTGGAAATCCTGCAGAACCACGAAGGCTTTGGTTACATAGCGGTCAGCCTGGGCTATTTCGATACGCTGCTGTCGTGTTCCGCCAGTTCGACTTCCAGCGAGATGTCGCCCGCCGACCAACATCGCGCCGGCATCTCGCCGGGGTTGATCCGCGTTTCGATCGGCTATACCGGCAGCCTCGAACAGCGT
>DATKRK010000368.1:0-16188 GCA_035532215.1 Pirellulales bacterium
AACGCACCCACTCCTGGCTCAACCGCGCCCGGCGCTTGTTGACCCGCTGGGAAAAGAAAGTCGCGAACTACGTCGGCTTCTTGCATCTTCAATTTGCAATCGTCACGCTACGAACTGCAGGGGTTCTCGGATAGGCTCTTAGGGCCAAGCAGTCCTCTTGATTGTACCGAACCAACTTCTGTTTGAGAGCTTCTTTCTCTTCGAGTTCCCAAGCCAGACGCCACGCCAGCGCCTGCAGTCCAGATGCCTCTTCAACCGACCACCGGAACCCGAGCAGAGTCGCCACATCCTTCAGCCCGTTGGACCGAGTCGGGAAGTAGATGTGCGAGTAGATCACCGACAGGACGTTGCAAGACCGGGTCAGAACGTGGTCGATGGCGGTCCCTACTTCTTCGCGACCCCGTTCCTTCATCCGTTCGAGGAACCGCGTCTCGTACTGCCCATAGTGGTAAAGGGTGTACTCGGAGAATGACTCGACCACCTGAAGACAGCGATCCCATGCAACATTTTCCTGGGACGCATTATCGGCCCAGAAGGAGTGGAACGTACTTCGCCCTTGCTCCACGACCAGCAGCCCGATGAGGTAATAGAAGTCCCTGTCCGGCACACCTTCGACATCAAGGTAGATCGCCACTTTTGGCTGCACAAGCGATGGCGCATCCATGACGTAGACCTTCTTCTCTCGCAGGGCAAGCGTCTGTAAAGCAGCGTCGTGTTTGCGCGCCTTTTCTGATTGACGTTTGCCCCTTCGCCCAGGCTGGTAGGCGTGCGAGAACTGGGTGAGAGTGGTTACCCCGCGACTTCTCTGTTTTTGGATTTCCTTCTCTGACAGAGATCGGAGCAGACTCAGGTCGTCGGTCTGTTCCGCCACCGCCTGACAGTCCTTGCGGAACTCGCAGGCCGCGCAATGCCTGATCAAGGTAAGACTTGGCGCGCTTGCCTTCGCGGAGTCGGCCTCGATGAGCGCCACCATCCGCCGTACGTCGTCGACCAGGGAGGCGAGACGCACGCGCACAAGTCTGAACTCGCCTCCAAAGATGATTTTCCCGACAACCGGCACCGCTCCATGGACGTGAGAGAATGTCAGGGCTTGAAACGCCAGCAGCAAGCGGTCGCTCTTCGTAACCTTGTTGCTGCGCACGAACAGGACGGGTGCGTACATTGCGGCGTTCTTTTCCCCGTCATCCAGTCGTTCGAGCAAGTCCAGTCGAGAGCAGAGGTTACCGACGAGGGCAGTTGCACCCACGACGAACCGCACGCGGCTCTGTATGGCTATTTCCAGCGATGGTGGATCGCGCAAGATTTCGCTCACTGCTTGTTGAGCGAGGAATCGATCTAGGCCAGAGCCCAGGTATTTCTTGTCGAGCTGTAATTGCACGCGCTCGATGTCGGCTTCCTCCCCGACTTGGCCCGTCTGCTTGATGAACGCCTTTCGGCGACAGGTGATGAAACTGACAAACACCTCGTTGCTGATCATGGTGTAACCTTCGCTAACGCCCTGCGTTCGCTATAACGTGCTTCCGCTCGTCCGAGTGGACACCGCTGCCAAGCTGCGCCGGCTGGGCAACGCCGTTAAGGATTTTACGCCGCTATATGTACGGCGTGGTAGTCTCGCCGCTGCTGCGGCGGGTGCGGCGGCACGGATGATGGGGCTCGTTGTGGTTAGCTTATCTTTGTCGCTGGGCCGGTAACGCCTTTGTTTGCTGCGAGCCCGTCGACACGTGTCCTTTGTGGCGTCGCGGAGCCGACGAGTTAGTGCTTTCGGATCATTGAGCGCGCCATTCCAGTTAGGCATGGCGTCACGGATCCCCGCGATGCCCGGTTTTAACCTGCGCCTCGGCCGCTGCCGTCACAAAGGACAACCGCGCCTGATGCCGTTGCCTTTGGATCCGGAGGCACCGGCATCGGCTCAACTGCCCGGCCGCCAGGCAGGAGCTCTAGCGAGTTCGCCTCGCAACAATCCGCGGTGGTGTGCTTCGCCGCAACCCGCTTCGGTCCGACACACCTGTGCAGGTTAGCCAACGGGATCCGACACACCGACGCGTGCTGGGTCGCATGAACCAGCAAGCTCCACATTGGCAGCCAGGCCCGCCGTGCTCACTTTCGAGATTCCATCAGCTCTGTTAAACTGCTCGGTTTCAGGCGATAACCAAGCTGAATAGCCACCGACAATGGAGGTAGTATGGCTGGTCGTTCTCCAACGTTCCCCCGTTATCCAAATACGCTGTGATTCCTGTCGCCCTGAAGGTGTGGCAGGAAATCATGTCGGGCAAACCCGCCTGCCGAGCGCGCCGCTTAACCATCGCCAGCACGTCACGGCGTTGCATCCGACGTTCGCTCAATCGGCGTCGTCGATCAATGGAGCGGAACAGCGGCGATCGCCGATCGGCCCCGATTCCCGTCGCCGCCAGGTATTCATCGAGGAATTCCTGGGCCTTGTGGTGGGCGGGCACTTCGTGGCTTTTCCCACCCTTTTCAAGCAGGCGGATCCACCAGCGCTTCCCGTCGGCGTAATAGTCCTCCACCTTCATGCCAAGCACCGCCGACACCCGGGCGAAGGAAAAGATCATGGCTCCGATCAGCGCGCGGTCGCGCAGGCCCGCGACGGTATTTGTTTCGATTGAATCGAGCAGCCTTCGGGCTTGGTCTCCGGCGAGCACGGGCGTTTTCCCCTTCTTGATGCTGTACTTCGGGCCGCGTACCGCAGCTGCGGGATTTACCGGGATCACTTGCCCGATGACGAGATAGTCGAAGAGCATTCGGATTGCGGCCAGGTGCTGCTTCACCGACGGCCGCGACAGTTCCCCGCTGACTTCCTCTATATACGCCGCGATGATGAACGGCGAGAGCTGGCCGAGCCTCAACTTCTTCCCCTCGCACCACCGGGAAAACCGGAGCACCGCCCGCAGGTACGCCTCGCGCGTGTTGCGGTTCCGGATGTTCGCCGAAAAGAACTCGACGAAGCGACGCCACGAATGTTCCCCCGCGTCAAGAAAGAGCGCCGGCACCGCTCCCCTGCCCACGAAAAGTTGACCGGGGACCGGAAGCATGTTGCCGTTGTCATCGGGCGAGAGTTTCATGGATAGTGTACAGATGTACACTAATAAAAGAAGTTATGGGTGACTCTCAGAGTACGAGAAGAGGGGACTGCCCGTCCAGAGCACACAGCAACACTTCGCGATTGCCGTCAATAATTCTTTGTCGCGCTCTTGCCAATGAACGCCCAAGATGGTCTGGCAGCGAATCGAAGTTGTTCCGCCTCGCAACACGTTCAATTCATGGACAAACGCCGCTCTTCATTGTGCCGTGCCCAGCTTTGCAGCCTTGCTGGTCGCGCCCCGGTGCGCGCTATATATAAGGAAGTCGCCGCCGACCCGCCCGCCCGGCGAGGCGCCATCAACCGGGGAGGTCTTCCGAATCAAACGGCCGACGTGCGAAGTGGCGGACCGCGAGCACGACCACCTGTTCTCCGACGATCGCGAAAATGACTCGGTGTGTTGGCGTCGAGCCACTGCCGTAGTGAAACTCGCGCGTTTCATAGTTCAATCCCTCTTGGTCGGCGATGAGCGGGCAGCGCCGCGGCAGCGTTGCCAATCCCGCGATCGCTCCACGAATGCCTTGATACCAGCGTTCGGCTTCGTCCGTCGAACGCTCGCGCGCCCACCAAGCAGTTGCGTCGCAAATCTCCCGAGCCGCCCGCTCGGTAATGCGCACTGTGAATGTCATTCCTTGGACGGAGAATCGATCCGCGCATGAACGCGGTCGTCGACGTCTTCGATCGACAGTAGCCGCCCCGCTTCCATGTCCGCGATTCCCGCACGGATTGCCGCCGCGTCCTCCTGCCGCTCGATACTGCGCATCCTTGAGGCGTCCACGATGTAGTACACCAGACGTGTTTGCTCATCCTCGACCGGCACACGGCCGGAACTCCGCTGCAGGGCTTCGCGCTGTTCGGGCGTCAACTTCGGCAACATAGGTGTATTTTATCATCCCATGGCCGCATGCGCCACGGTTTCTGTGTCGATTTCGCGACGATGACTTCCGCAATTCGATCCTTGCCTTCTCGCTCTGCCGTTCAGCCTGTCCCCCATTCGCCTCGGAGTTTTCGAGTTAGCCGATTGGGGCTTGCCACGAATAGGATTCTCTTGCGCTATGACAAACAACGCAGTACGCTCTCTCCATGACCTCCATCTCTCCCCGCCTCCGCGACCGCGTTGATGCCGCCGCTCGCGAATTGTCCGACACCGCCGACGCGGTTTCCTCCAGCGTCCCGATCCTCGCGAGCGTCTACGACTCGTTCGGTCATGCCATCCGAGGCAGCCACTACGGCGACAAGCGTTACGGCGGGCACCGGCTCCACATCGAGGTGCCGGCTGGTTGCGACCTTGAGATTTCTCCGCGACTCCCGGGCGACGACGGCCCGCGCACCGTCACCATCATCGTTCCGTCACCGTCGCAGCAGCAACGCATCGCGAAGTCCACGGATCCGGCACACTGACACTGAGCGTTACTTCGCCGACTTCCACCAGCGACAGCCACGCGCACGCCGGACCTTGAGCGCTCGCCGCATGCAGAAAAGCTCTGCAATCGGAAACGGCGACGATCACGCGGCTGGGCCGCGGCCGGAACGCAGCTCCGCTCGCACTTGTTCGCGCGAGTCTTCCACCAGTGGCCTCAGCTCCTCCACGGTCATGCCGCTCCCCCGCGAGTCGGCACGCGCGCACCACGACCCAGGCCATCGAATTCTCAGCACCATGTCTTCGGCCTCCTCCACGGAACTTCCAAGTTCCTTCAATCGATCCAAGAGCAGCATCGGGTACCGAAATGGCGCCGTGCCGGCCGGAATGATTGTTCCCAGGTAATGCAAAATCCTCTCCGCGCCCACACATTCAGCGTGGAACCTGCACAGCGGGAAGTCCGGCGCGAGGTCCCAGTCCGTTGCCTTCAACGTGCATTGTCGCCAGCAACAACGAGCGGGTGTTTCCACGTGGCCCGATCTTCCACTTGCGCACGACACCGCGCAAGTCCGGCGGAAATCACGCGGCACGAAACCGACACCGCCCGTGTAGAACACCCGTCCACCACCAATGGCCTGCCCCGCCTCGACCTCATTTCGACGCCTCGGAAAAAGGAAGGGGGCTTTCGCTCTCCGGCCGTGCCCGGCGGCCAGGTCGCACCTCGAAAGAAGCCCTTCCATTTCTGGAAGGGCGAGGGTCGGCACACTGCTGACCGGAAGATCGCGCCACCGTTTCTCGGAGGCGGACAATCGCATCATGCCGCAAGGGCGTGAAGAAACGACGCCGCTTTCTCGTCGGCTTCGGTTCTCTCGCCGGCGTTCGTGAGTTCGCCGGCCATCCGCGTCAGGGCATCGACAACCGACCAGACCGAGAAGACTCCCTGCGTCCGTGCGGAATCGAGTGCCCGCGTCGCCAGCGACCGGGAGATGCCGTGGCGCGAGAGCACCTTGAGCACCTCGCCGGCGTCGTCCCCCATCTTCTCCGCCATGGCCTTGCGGATGACACGGACGAACGCATCCTTGCGCTGATCGCGCTTCCGCACGAGGCCCTCGATGATGCGTCGAATGTCCGACAGGCCCTCGCCGACTTTCGCCGTATGCTTGCGGCTCCACTCGACGACTTCGACGGCGTCCCACACGATGTGGTTCCGGCATACCGACTGGAACCAGAATGTCTGCACGCCGAGCGACCGGCGGCCGACCTCCGAATTCCAGACGAAGAATCCGGGGGCGTAGGCTTGCTCCCCTATCTCGCACCAGCCGGCCGGATCGATCAGAAAGCAGAACATGTCCTGCTCGCCGGCGTAGAGACCGGTCGCTCCGTTGCAGCCGGCTTGCGGCGGCTGGAAGTCGACGGCGAACTCCTGGAGGACCGCGACCAGGTCGGCGTTCCAGAGCCGGGTGTACTGCGTCCCGTGTATGGACCGCATGCGGTCGTCGTTGGTGAGCAGCTGCAGCGGCTTGCTGCCGGTGCGCGGCAACGTCTCGCCGAACACGAGGCTCGCCGTTTCGGGTGTCAGGCGGTTGACCGTGTCTTTCGCGACGCCCGCCATCTTGCAGAGCTGGGAGAAGCTCCAGTCATTCAGCGCGAATGCCCCGTCTGTGCCGGCACAGAGCCGCATCGCGGTATCGACCGTGATGCTTTTCGGGCTGTGCCAGCGGTCGATCGACTCGGTTTTCAAGCGGTTGCAGAAATCCGAGAGCGCCGACAGCGACGGGAATCGCTCGTCGTCGCTTCTGCGGAACAGCTCGCGGCTTGCCTTCGTGAGGGTTGCCATAACTCGTCTCCTTCGAACAACGGTGTGCAATGACCAAGAGCCAACGCGACGTGCGCTGGCCTGGTGGACGAGACTACGCGAGGCGCCCGAGCGGCGCAACGAAGAGGGCTGGACGGAACGTGGTCGGCGCATCGCTGCCTACATATTCCGCAGGGCGATACGCCGTGGCCCCGACCCCCGCACGTTGCAACATCGCGTGGCCATAGGCATCCGCACTCGCCGCGCGTTTTTCTTGCCGCGTCGCCGGGCTGCCGATACCATCGAACCGTGGCGCATGATGATTCCACGGCTCCGGCGACGAAGGAGGACATCCGTCTGCTGATGGAGCAGATGGGCAAGCTCTACGACGCGGACGCGCGCTGGAAAGATGACATCCAGAACTCGATCTCTCGCTGGAAGGACGAGATCATCGAGCACTTCGACGTTGCGGTTGAAACCATCCGCCACGAGATGAGAGCCGCCCACCACGACAGCATCGAACTGTTGCGGGACCAGACCGCCGACCACGCGAAGCGGATCAAGCGTCTTGAACGCCATGCCGGTCTCGCTGCGTAACGCGCCCACCGTTGGGCGAAATCAGATCCTCGCCGGCGCCGCCCCGACGTCGCTATGCTGCCGTTCGCTTTTGGATGCTTTTCAAGCCGTCGCCGATCAAATCCAGGTAAATGAAGATGGACTGGTTCTCCGACGCTGAGATGCTGCGGTACGCGTCGCCTCCTCGACTGACGATCTCGTATAGCATGGTGCGCAGCGAGTGGAGATCCTCGATCGCTTTTCCAATATCCCGCACCAGCGCGGGCGTCACCACTCTTTGAAAAGGCGGCGTTTGCGATGCCCTGATCCGCTCGATCGCCTTGAGATCCGCGTCGATTGCGGCCAGACTCTCGTACACCGCGTCACGCGCGCCCTGCCCGCGCAGTTCGCGCGTCCGTCCCGCACCGAACCCGTCCAGGAACGTATGCAGCCCGCCGACGCTTTCTGCGATACGCTGAAGGGGCGCCTCCAACTCGCTGTTCAGGACGTGCGCTCCGTCGGCCGGTTGCTGTGGGGCTGCGTCAGCCATCAAACACACAATGGCACGCAAACACGGTCCATGTCAAACCGCTATGCAGGCACGGAGCGCGGGCGATGCACGTACTCGACGCGGAGGTCTCGCCGCCGACTGATCCCGACCCCTTGGAAAGAGGAAGGGACTTGCCTGCGCCGGTGTTCGCTGCTCAATGACCGGCCGGCCAGCGCCGGCCTTCTCCCTTCTTCGTTCGCGGAGAGAGGTTTTTATCGGCCGGCCCGAGAAAAGAGAGCCGCCGGGGCGGCCGGTTTTGTTCGCTACGGCCCAAGCTAGTCGGTCAGCGCGCATTCCATCCGGCGGCGAATCCGCTCGGTGATCGGCTCGGCAGCGATCGAACCGCTCCGGGCGCCTGTCCGTTGCGGCATGGCTTCGATGGTTTGGGCGGTCCGAAGCACCTTGATCCGGTCGGCGAGTTCAAGCATCGTCGGCCCGCTGTCGGCCTCCGATACCGGGGAAGCGCCGGACAGGCAAGCCCTGAGTGCGTCGCGCAGCGCCGTCAGTTCTGCCAGATAGGCATCGTGGGGAAAGGATTCGCCGAAGCGTACCTGGTAGTCTCTGAGCTGCGCCTCGGCGATCGCAAGCTCTTGGCGGGCTCTGGCCGCCTCCGACTCGTAGCTCGTGGCAAGGTGTTGCAGGGCGTTCAGCACGGCGCGTGGTCCGTGGTGATCGCGGGAGAGCGCGTCGCTGCGAGTCGTGACGCCTTCCAGGAAGACTTCGGGGGAGAACTGCGGATGCAAGATCATGCCGAAGGTGAGTCCCCGGTACTGTCCGAGTGGCATCCGGCTTCGTTCGCTGACCCTGATCGGCAGCGACAAGAGGGCTTGGTCGAGCGCCGCGAGCGTTCTATCTGGCGCAATCCCCTGCTCGCCGATCATTATTGTGCTATCGGCATTGGCTGTCGCCTTAGCCCCATCCGTTTCAAGGCCGGTGAGGCGCTCGGCGAGCCGCGCGATCATACCGGGCAAGTCACGCAGCTTGCGCCGCGCGAGGTACTGTTCGTCGGCATGGTTTTTCTTGAGGACCGCCAGACGTTGGAGTTCCGCGTCGGCCTCGGCCAGCGTCAGGACGGCGGGGTTGCCGGAAGCGATGGCCTTCACTTCCGCATACGACAATTCATGGCAGCCAACGTCTTCGGTCCGGCGCACGGCGGTCTGGCCGGTCATCACCTGGGCGATGAAGCGGGCCTTGGTTTCGAGCGCCTGCCACATGTACGCGTCGAACGACCCCTCGGTCACGTAGCGGTAGATCGAGACCGTTTCGTTCTCATTGCCCTGCCGCAGGATGCGTCCTTCGCGCTGCTCGACCTCCGCCGGTTTCCACGGGGCGTCGAGGTGGTGCAGGGCCGCCAGCCGCTTCTGCACGTTGGTTCCCATACCCATCTTCTGCGTGCTGCCGAGGAGCACGCGGACCTGGCCGCTTCGCACTTTCTCGAAGAGGGCCTGCTTCTTGCCGTCGCTGTCAGCGTCCCCGATCGCGGCGATTTCCGCAGCCGGAATGCCGCGGGCGCAGAGCTTCTCCGCGACATCGTCGTAGACGGAGTAGCCCGACGTTGTGGCATGCACGCCCAGGTCGCAGAAGACGAGCTGGGTCGAACGGCGCCCGGCTGAGCGCTGCCAGATTTGCACCACGTTTTCGACGAGCGCGTTGACCTTCGATCCGGGAAAATCCGGCGCCGAACCGTCGAGCAGGCGCGCTTCCAGCGCCAGCTTCCGACCATCGGTCGTGATCGCCAGCGCGTTATCGACCGAGGGGTCGATCCGTTGCGACCGGAGTCGTTCGTATCGCGCGACAAGCTGCTCCTGCAGCGCGCGTTGCTCTGGCGACATCGGACACGCGACGACCTGGGCCTTGCCGGTTTCGAGTTGTGGCCGCGGCAGGTCGAGCATCTCCGCGGTCTGCACGTCGGCGAACGAGCGGAACATTTGCTGGAGCTCGGGGAGGTTCGTGAACTTCGCGAAGCGGCTGCGGGGTCGCAGGGAGGCGCCGTCCGGGGAGATTTCCATCGCATCGACGACCTCGCCGAAGGTCGCCGCCCAGGCATCGAAGTGGTCGATGCCGCGGCCCTCCATCCCGCCGGGATCGAGGTAGCGCTGCATCGTGTACATTTCGACCATCGTGTTGCTGATGGGCGTGCCCGTGGCGAACGTGACCCCGTGGCCGGGGCGCCGGGCGTAGAGGAATCGCGTTTTCATGAACAGGTCGAAGGCGCGTTCGCTGCCGCCCGTCTGGATGCCGGCGACACGTTGCATCTTGGAAGGCGTCTCCAGGTTCTTGCAGTACTGGGCCTCGTCGATGAAGAGGTAGTCGATGCCGAGTTCGTCAAAGACCAGCCCGTCGTCCTTCTTGCGGTCGGCGAGAAGCTGGCGCAATCGTTCCTCGTGCCGGGCTTTCTGCTTCTCGATCGTCTTGATCAGGTTGCGACCGGCCCGGTTCTCGTCGGCCGCCGCCGACCCCCGTAACAGCTCTTCGTATGCGCCGATTTGGTCCCGGATGAACTGCACCTTGTACTCCCGCGACATGCCGATCCGCTCGAAAGAACTGTGCGTGACGATGATGCCGTCCCACTCGCTGCTCGCGATCTTGGCGGTCAGGAGTTTCCGCCGCTCGCGGGCAAGGTCGTCCTTGCCGGCGATGAGCAGCCTGGCGTCGGGGTAGAGCTGCAGGAACTCCCGCCCGAACTGTTCCAGCATGTGGTTGGGAACGACGTAGAGCGGTTTGCGGATCAGGCCGGCCTGTTTCATCTTCATCCCCGCGGCGGCCATGATGTAGGTTTTGCCGGCGCCCACGGTCTGGGCGAGCAAGGTATTGCCCGCGCACATGCAGCGCCACACGGCCGCGCGCTGGTGTGCCATGAGCGCGATCGTTTGGTTCATGCCGGGGAAGTCGAGGTGGGAGCCGTCAAACATCCTGGGACGCAGGTTGTTGAACGTGTCGTTGTACAGACGCACGAGGCGCTCGGTTCGCTCGGCGTCGCTGAAGACCCACGACCGGAAGCGCTCCTTGATCTGCCGTTGCTTCTCGCGTGCCGCCAGGGTTTCCTCCTGGTTGACGACGCGATCTTCCCGATCCCCGCTCATCACGGTGTCGTAGATCACCGGCGTTTTCATGTTGAGGGCCAGGTCGAGCAACCACACGCCGTGGGCGCGCGTAGTCCCGAACTCCGACGTTGCGGCCACCGATGCCTGTCCCTCGGCGCCGACTTCCATGCTCCAGACTGCGTCTTTGGCCAGCCAGCCCACCTGAACCACGTCCAGATCCACACGGAACAGGTCCGCCGCGAAGGACCGGATATCGCCGGCCGGGATCCAGGGTGCGCCCAGGTTGCAGTCGATGTCGCCGGGCAGCACATCCTCCGGTTGCACGGCGGCAAGGGCCTCGGCATTCCGGGCGTAGTCGGCGCCCGCTTGGAGCACGGCAGCCAGCTTGGCGCGAACGTTCCCCGAGAGGTAGGCATCGGCCGTCTGCCAGGAATTCGTCTCCGGCTCCTGGTACACCAGGTCGCCCAGCTCCGCGGCGACGGCTTCTGGAGGCTTGTTGTAGAGGTCCGCGATGTATGGCAGGTCCACGGTGCCGCGCTGATTGAGGCAAACCAGCAAGCCTTCCTCGGCACTTTGCACCGACGTGACGGGCGGCGCGCGGCCGACCACATCTCTCGTCATGATGGCGGACTTGGCGGCGGTCGCCGTCGCTTCGTCATAGATCTCAAGGGACATGACTAGCATGGCGTCGGGGTCTTCGCGGAATTTCACCAGGTTGGGCATGCGGCGGATCGCGCCGCCGCCCTTGGTGGCGCCGAAGGTGGTCTTGTTGATCGGCCCGTAGTTGGCGGTGAAGCGGTCGTAGGCCAGGTTGAGTTCCCGGCGGGCTCGCTGGCGCTCCGCCTCCGGCCAGTCCTCATTTTGGGATTGCAGCACGCGACGGGCGTGATTCCGTAAACCAATCAGGGCCGCCATCCGCCTCCCCGTGAGCGTGCCGCGCGCCGAAAGCGGCACGCCGGCGTAGACGATCGGGACCGCTTGGCCATCCAGCCATTGGCAAATCGTCCCGTCGTCATCCGTGAGGAAGCTCCCCTCCGCGAGCGCGTGATCAGGCGGCCGAATGGTGGAACCCTTGGTGGGCGATGGCACGGCCTGACGTGCGGGCAAGGGAGCGAACCGCGGCAGCCGGTCGACGATACTGGCCAGTTGCTCCGCAAGGTCGCCATGGGCGGCGACGCTATACCCCTCCCCGTAGAGCGCGTCTTTGCGCGTCCAGCTTCCCAGCACCATTTCCGGGTGATTGAGGAAATAGCGATTGACGGTCATTTCGGCACCGTCGATCGGCAACGATGTGACGGCAAGCCAATCGGGATCGCTGTGCGCCGGCGGCTGGTCGGCGGCCCGGCGGCGAACGAAGAGGATGTCCGTGACGACCGACGTGCCCTGGCGCTTGAATGCGTCGGACGGCAGGCGCACCGCGGCGACGAAGTCGGCCTTGGCCGCGAGGTACTCGCGCGCCGCCCCGTTCTGCTTGTCGAGCGAGAAATGGCTCGTGACCATCGCCAGCACGCCGCCTGGCCGAAGTGCATCGACGGATTTTGCCAGAAAGAAATCATGCAACGCGAGTTTCTGCCCGCCGTAGTCGAGCTTCAGGTTCGCGAACGGCACGTTGCCGACCACGGCATCGATGCTCCCTTCCGCGAGCCGCGTGTCGCGGAAGTTCTCGATACGGATGTCGTGGCCGGGATGCAATTGCCTCGCGATCCGGCCGGAGATCGAGTCGAGCTCGATGCCGATGAAGCGCATTCCGGGCGGGGCGTAGGTCAGGAAGTTGCCGATGCCGCAGCCTGGTTCGAGCAGCGTGCCGCCCGCGGGAACGCCCAGGCGGGCGATGGCTTCGTGGATCGCTGAAATGACGGTCGGCGACGTGTAAAAGGCGTTGAAGGTCGTGCGCTTGGCTGACTCGTATTCGCTTGGCGTCAGGACTGCCTTCAACTCCTCGCCGATTTGTTGCCAGGCGGCGTCCTTGTACCGACCGCTGACGGGATTGGGAAACATCGACAGGGCGACAGGGCCGAATCCGGCGAATCGAGCCAGAGCATCGCGCTCCTCGGGCAGGGCTGGTCGCCCCTCGCGTTCGACGGACTTCAGAGCGCGGACTGCGGCCAGGATGTCGCGCGCCTTCGCGCGTTCGCCGCTGGCGATCTCAAGGCGCGGCGGAGCCGGCTCCTGTTCGGTGCGCGTCGCATCGACGGCGCGAGTGTTCGCGGTAGGGTCCGCAGTCGGCGGGTGTGGCTCGCCGTTGCCTGCCGATACCGGGGACACCGGTAAGTTGGGCTCGGCGTGATCGGTCGTTGGCGAATCATCGAAGAGCGAACGCTGTCGGGGCGACGGCGGGAGCTTAGAGGGTGCTCTCGACGTCCGCTCCGCGTAGCGGCTGAAATTCCTTGGCCGTGTTTGGGGCGGCAGCGTGCCGAACAATCCTCGCGTCCCCTGCCCGTAGCCGTCTCTCGGTTGACCACTCGCATTCGGCGGCTGGGCCGGAGTCACCGACTTCGTCGCAGGACGATTCGTGACGTCCGGCTCTTCGACTGCTCGGGCCTGCGCCAGATGATCCGCTTGCGACGAAGCGGAGTTTGCCGGGGCGGAACGAAGTCCCGCGTCCGACAGTGCGATGGGCGACTCGGGGAGTTCGCGCAGCTCAGCGACGCACGCCATGATGATGGACCGAACCTGTTCGACGGTATCATTCGGCACGTCGGGAATGTGTGGGACGCGCGCCCAGAGCGAGCGGCCCAGGGCCGCTAGTTTCTTGCGAGGGATCGCTTGCTGGTGGTCAACCACGCAGCGCACGATGCCCAGCGCCCGGCTCACGTGCTCGACGAACTCCTCCTGCACGATGCCCAGCCGCAGCAGCGAGTTGATGGCCGGCTCGACGGTCTGCGCGCAGGGGACCGAGATTGGTTCCTCACTGTCGAAGAGCATGAGGCGCGGCTGGGGAGAAATCGCCGACTGGCCGCCACCGGAAGGATTGGTGGCCTGACCGACGACACTACGCGAGGCGGCTGCGCCGCGCAACGAACACGACTGGACGATGATCCCGGTGCAGTTGCGTGGTCAATGCAACGCCGATCCGCACGTTTCGGCGCCGAACGATTCCGACGCCTCGGAAAGAGGATATGGGATTCCCGAACGCGTCGGTTATCCGATTTGGGCGCACCGCACATCCCGCCTGCTCGGCGAGAGCATCGAACTGTTGCTCGAATTCCTTATCCGTTCACTGTTGGGGATTACGGCAAAGCTCAAGAGCCGGTCTTTCAAATTGTTCGATGATCGCCTTGGGAAAGCGGTGTGATTCGAGGCGCAAAGCCATCGCGTCCATCATGCGGCGGCTCATCGTCACGGCGACCGAGGCAGCCTGCCTCACAATCCCGAGCGGCTGCAGTTCGTGCATCCCCTGATCGAAAAATGGCTCTAAACGATGCTTTCCCGGTTCTCGGTCATGCCCGCCAAAGCGCCTCGAATTCCGTCGGCGTCATGTTGATGTCTCTCAAGATGCTTCGCAATGTGCCGATTTTCAGTGGCCGATTGCCATGCACGGGTACCGTCGTCCGCATGCCGGCGCCTTCCATGAAGTGGTGACTGCCGCGAATGCGGATGATCGAAAGACCCCGTCCCGCCAGGAACCGCACCATTTCCTTCCCGCTGGGCCGAGGAAGATTAACCACGGGAGAGGTCAGCGAGATCCCATGACAATTGCCGCACTTCAGGCGAATTCAGTCGAGACAGCGCATCGTCCAGCCCGAACGTGTCGATATATCCGCGGATCGCTTCCCGCAGATCGGCGATAGCGGCCTCTTCCGTCTCTCCTTCGCCATATGCCGGAATATCTGGCAGCCGCGCGGTGTAACCGCCCTGTTCCGGATCCGGGATCAATTCGACGGTGACGGGCATGTTCGCTCCTTTCATCATGCCTATTCTAGCACGGTTTGGGCTAAAGGAGAAAGCGAAATCAGCGTGGATTTGCGCCCGCCCTGCACGGCCCACAGTGCCTGACGTCCTCGCCTAGCGCCGCCCACTTGATTGTGCTGGGGCCTGCGATTGTCGTTCGATTCACCGCTCCGTCTGCGGCTTCTCGCTCTGCCCCCTATTGTCGCAGATCGCTCACGAGTCCCCCGTCATCGTCAGGTTTCGCACGCATCGCTCCTTCGTGTACGCGAGCGTCATGAGTTCCGCGCCGCCTTCAGCGATTGCACGAGCACATTCCGTCAACTTCAACAGCAGATTCCGCTCCGCGACCGTCCAATCTCGGCTGACCTCATCCGCAATCACGACAAGGCTCACCGTGTCGGGAGCGGCAGACGTGTGCCGGCGAAGAAGGACGCCTTGAGGGCGCTCTGCGCTGCGAAATGGCAATGGTGCAGCATCTGCGGGTACCGCCCCTTGCGAAAGAGCACGCCGGCGCTCCCGAGGTACCCCTCTGCCTCCTTCCGCCAGTGGCCGATGTCATCGTCCGGGACCATGCGACGAAACGATTGTAGCACTGCCCCGCTTGCGAGCGCCATCGGCCATCACAGGGAGTCCGCCCATGAGCGTCCAGTCAACTTCGTTGCGCGTGCTTTGCTCTTCCCGTACTGTCGCCGGTCGGGTCAACGCACGTCGCGCTGGCCACCAGCTCATTCACAGCGAGGAGAATCGAATCATGGCTACGTCCGCACTCGTAAACCACCGCGGGGCGCGTGAGGTGCCGTTCGAGGAATTGGCGACCGTGCCAACCCCGTCCGCTACCGAAACGTGGTTTCCGGTCCCACACCATCAGGTATTTCAATCAGTCGTCGACACGCTCCAGGGAGCGGGCTTTGGCATTCGCCAGAGCCGGCTGTCGCTTGCACGCGATGGTGCCCGATTCTTTGGCACTCTCGACCTCACGACGCCTGTGAGTGACGGCGTGAGTCTGGCCGTCGGCATCCGCAACTCGATCGACAAATCATTCCCGATCGGTTTCTGCTGCGGCACCCGCGTCTTCGTCTGCGATAATCTTAGCTTCACGAGTGAAGTTGTCGTCTCCAAGAAGCATACGCGGTTCGGCGCCGAGCGATATCTGGAAGGCATCAGCCACGCCGTCTCCGGACTCCATCAATATAAGGAGGCGGCGGCCAACTGGATCGACACGATGCAGCACTGGGATCTGTCGGAGGACGCCGCTAACTCCTATCTCCTGCAAGCGTTTGAGCGAGGCGTCATCGGCATCCGATTGCTCCCGCTCATCTTGCAGGAATGGAGAAATCCAAGGCTCAGCGACTATCGGCCCAGGACCGGCTGGTCGCTCTGGAATTGCTTCACGGATGTCATCGGCCGCACGCGGCAGAAGGCAAGTCCCGCCGAAGCAGCGCTTAGCACGATTCGCCTCCAGAAGCTGCTCACTCCCCCGCTGACGCTCGACGCGGAGGTCTCGCCGCCCGAAAATGACCACTCCTCGGAAGAAGGCATGGTCGACGAGGCGTCGCAGACCGCATCGCTGTGAACGGCCCGGCCCAGATGCTCTGGCCCATTCCCTCTCCGCCAACGGAGAGGGTTTTTGCTGTACCAGGAAACCCCGCATGAAGACCCCGCCCCGTCAGGGGCGGCAGTCATCCGTCGAATGCGGGGATGAATGGTCCCTCGGAGGAGCACGGCGCAGCGCCGTGCTACGATTGCAGCATGAGAATTCCTGACTCTATCGGATTGCAGGTGTGTGGTTTCTTAAGCCCATCAGTGAGGTTGACGCCATGAGGTTGTGGAGCCAATGCTCATGGTAGCGTTTGCCGTTGAGTCGATGAGCCGGACTGTCATGGGCGCGTGGCTGGT
>DATKRK010000369.1:0-3194 GCA_035532215.1 Pirellulales bacterium
TGGATTTCGGGCGGCAATGCCTGCAGTTGTTCGGGCGTAATCGGCGCTTGCGGCGGCAACATACCGACTATTTCGCCGATTTCGCCTCATGCGCGAAGAGCAGTTTTCGCCCCGGCTACGCCGGGGCGTGAACGGTTACGCTTGAACTCGCTGCGGACGGCGTCGGGCGCCTCGGGCTTGAGATCGAATGTATCTTGATGCGCCGCCCCGCCGGTGAGTAGCACCAGGATCACCGATTTCGGCCGCCGAGCCGGGGCGGAACTTGTCGCCGCTTTCGCTCGCCCGGCCAACACGGCCGGCAGCGACAACCCGGCGAAAGCGGAACAACCGACTTGCAAGACGTTGCGGCGGCTGAGTGAACCAGAAGGCATGGCGTTCAAGGCACGATTCCTCAAAAGGCGGGCTGCCCTGTTGGGCATATCGGGAGGCGGGAATTCTTTATCCGACATTAGAACGCAAACGCCAGGCCCAATCAATCTGGAGTCGGGCTCGGCCCGCCACCGGCGCAAGTAGACATTCGCGGCAAAAGCCTGTAGGGCACGCCCTCTGTGGCGTGCCGTGAACCCGGGAATCGCGCCGATTCGCGATTCCAGGAACGCCGCGGAGGGCGTTCCCTAAAGCATCAACCGCGCGAACCCGTTCATACGCCCCCGCCACGCCGGCGCAAACCATCGGCCGGCGAGAGGTTGAGCGGCGGCTCATTGGAGACATTCAATTATTAAAAAGATCTTAACGATGTTTGCACTTGGAGAGGGATAGCCGGTTTTTGGCCGCGGAGTTACCATATCGTCGCCAGTCGAAGGTTGACGCTCGCGCGGTGCGTGGAACTCGCCGCGAGAGCCGGCCGAGGTCGAGGAGAAGAAGCCCAATGCAACGCATCCTATCGCGTCTATCGAACGTTTCGCAGTTCGTCCATCATCACTTGATCTGGTTCTTGTTGGCTTCCTATGCCGTGGCGGCCGTCGCGCCGGGGCCAGGCTTGTGGATCAAGGGCGTGTCGTTCGGACACGCGGGCTTCGCGGGACAGCAGGTCCATTTGTCGCTGCCGCTCGTGTTGCTGTCGTGCTTGCTGCTCAACGCGGGCCTGGGAGTCGATCTGGCGCAAATCGGCGGCATGTTGCGCGGCTGGCGCGTACTGGCCTTGGGCGCCGCGACGAACTTGTTCGTACCGATCGCGTTCATCTTCCTCGTCACGCAAATCATGCGAGTCTGGCACAATCCGGACGAAGTGCAAAACATCCTGGTCGGACTGGCGCTGGTGGCCTCGATGCCGATCGCCGGTTCGTCTGCAGCCTGGTCGCAAAACGCCAACGGCAGCCTGGCGCTCAGCCTGGGGCTGGTGCTGGTCACGACGCTGGTCAGCCCGTTGACGACGCCGCTGGCGTTGCACTCGGTCGGCCTGATGACTACCGGCGATTACTCGGAAGACTTGCACGAGTTGGCGAGCCAAGGCGCCGGCGCCTTTTTGGCCGTGGCGGTGTTTTTGCCGTCGGTGATAGGCATCGCCTTGCGCGCGAGCCTGGGCGCGAGGCGCGTGAACTCCGTGAAGCCGCACTTGAAACTGATCAATTCAGCGATTTTGCTGACGCTGAACTATTCGAACGCCGCAATCTCGCTGCCGCAGGCGATCGCCAACCCCGATTGGGATTTTCTGGCCGCGATCTTCGTGATCACGCTGTCGCTGTGCGCGACGGCGTTCGGCTCGGGATGGCTGGTCGCACGGGCGCTGAAGGTCGACGACGCCGAGCGCACCGCGCTGATGTTCGGCCTGGGCATGAACAACAACGGCACGGGGCTGGTGCTGGCCACGATGGCGCTGGCCGACCATCCGCGCGTGATGCTGCCGATTATCTTTTATAACCTGGTCCAGCACCTGGTGGCCGGTTGCGTCGATCGCGCGATCTCGCGGCGGAACCGCTTGCAGAGCGAAGGCGAACCGGCGGCGCTCGAACCTCGCTTGCAGCTCGCTACTCCGCCTTCGGCTTGAGGTGCTTGTCGAGAAACGCGAAGGTGCGCGCCAGCGCGTCGCGAGCGTCCTGCCCGCGGAAGCCGTGGCCTTGCTCGGGATACAACGCCACAAGGGCAAATACCGATAAGATGGTTTTCATTGCGGCGCGCGGTCCCCAATTCCCTGCGGGTCGTTCGACTACGGACTATACCCCGCTAGCCGGCCCCGCTGGCGGCCTGGGCTCCGTGAGCCAGCGGACGGAACTGGCCGATCTGCCGCCAGCATAACCCATTTCGCCGGGTGCGACACGCCAGCGGAGGAAATGAAATGCGAGGCCGTTTTCAGCGGTCGTTGTCGCCGGCACGGGCGGCGAATTATACTCAAGACTTCGCGCTGCCCGCGACCGCTGCGGCTGAGGCGATGGGCTTTGGAATCGATTCGCACGAACTTAGGAGAGATTGCCCCCCATGAGTTTTGACGCACTGGCTCGGCGGATTTGGATTGCGGCGTTCGGTCTGACATGGTTGTCGAGTTGGAGCGGCTCGGCGAAAGGCGACGAAAAATTCTTCACGCAACAGCCCGAGATTGCCGGCGCCGAAGCGCTCGAACCGGCCGCGAACTCGGCCGCGAACTCGGCCGCCGATGCCAAGCGGTTCGCCGCAGGTCCGACGTCCGTATGGATTTGGGGCGCCGAGTCGAACGGCAAGTATGCCCTGCGCACGACTTTCGACGCCACGGCGAAGGCCGCTCGGCTGAAGGCTTCGTGCGACAACGTGCTGACGCTTTACCTGAATGGCAAGCGGATCGCTTCCAGCAACGATTGGCAGCAGCCGGCCGACATCGACGTGCAGAAGTTTCTTAAGCCGGGCAAAAACGAACTGGCGGCCGAAGTCGAGAATCAAGGCGGCCCGGCGGGCTTCGTGCTCAAGCTGGCGATGACGCTCGCCGACGGCAAAACGCAGTACGTTGTGTCCGACGCAAGCTGGCAGGCGGCGCCGTCGAGAGGCTCCGACCAGTCGGCGCCCGTGCGGCAAATCGCCAAGCTGGGCGATTCCCCCTGGGGCGACGTTTTCTCGGCCGCCGCCGCCGGTCCGCCGGCGGGAATATTCCTGACTCTATCGGATTGCAGGTGTGTGGTTTCTTAAGCCCATCAGTGAGGTTGACGCCATGAGGTTGTGGAGCCAATGCTCATGGTAGCGTTTGCCGTTGAGTCGATGAGCCGGACTGTCATGGGCGCGTGGCTGGT
>DATKRK010000370.1:0-20284 GCA_035532215.1 Pirellulales bacterium
CTGGCAAACCACCAGCGGCCGCCGCTCGCCCGGCTGCAAGTCGTTCGGTACGAGCAACACGCCCCAGGCGAAAACGTCGGGCAGCACGTCGAGCACGACTTCGTAACCGGTCCACTTGGGCCGATCGTAGATCTTTCGCGAATGGGGATGCATCTCCAAGAGCGGCTCGTCGAACTTGCCAAACAATTCCTCCCAGGCATATTGGCGCAGCGGCTTCGTGCTGGCAGTCAGCGTCTCGATGGACTTGGCGTCGAACTTGAAAAACCGCTCGCGCAGCACGTGCGAATCGCTGACCAAGCCCTGCACGTGATCTTCCAACTGCTTTACCTGTCGGCGTTGCCGTTCGGCCGGGTCGAACGATTTTCGGGCGTCGGCCAAGGCCTGGTTTCTGGCATCGCGAGCTTTGGCCGGCGCCGGTCGTTGGGGCTGAAGGCCCAACGCTTGGGCAAACGCCGCGACGGCTGCATCCGATGCCGGCCCGATCGGCTGGCCGGCTTCGCCCTGAATCAACTGGCGGGGCTGAAAGCCGGGTTCCAGCAATTCGTCGATGCGGCGAAATTCGCCCGCCACGTTCTCGGGCGGCGGAGTCCGCAAGCGGCCATGGCTGCCGGTGAGCTTGAAGCCGCCCGCTTGCGGCGGCGTCGTGCTCTGGCGGCTGTCGACCTGCGGCTCGGCACTGTATTCGACCGTTAACGAACGTGGGGCGATCAGGCTCGCGATTTCGGCATCGCCGAACTCGTGCATCAGCGCCCAGACGTTGCGCTCCAGCGGCTCTTCGGCCAGGTCTTGTCGCGAGCGAAAGTAGCCGCTGACCAAGGCGGCGTCGATGCGCGGATCGACGGCCGCGGCGTAAAAGGCGATCAAGCCTCCTTCGCCATACCCAGCGACGCCAAGTTTGACGCCCGGCGCGCCGGTTCGCTTCAGCCAGTCGGCCGCGGCCAGGACTTTTTGGACCTCGTAGCCGATCACATGGCGGCCCATATGAAAGGCCTGGCGATAGATCCACTCACGGTGCGAGTAGCCGGGGTTCGGCCGCCCGCTGATCGGATTGCCCGTGAAGCGGTCGCCGCGATCGATGAGCGCCGGCACGACCACGCGGCAGCCAAGTGCCGCCAGCTTGCGGACAAGCCGCTGCTCGGCGGGGATGCCCGGCGCCAGCCCGCACGCTTGTTCCGGCGTCTGATCGGCGTCGGTCAGCACCACGACGTCGGCTAGCGGCGCGCCGGCCGGTTCGAGCAGCAGTCCCTCGCCATCCATCCCTTCTAGCACCGGCCAGCGAACTTGATAGATGCTAAACTTTGCCGCCTTGGCTACGAGCGCCGGGTTGTCATCGTCGCCGAATCGCTCCATCACGACCGGCAATCGTTCATCGACGGTCCCGATCTGGCGGGCGAACCGCCGCCGGTTTTCGGCGATCGATTTTTCATAGGCTTCGCGAGACGAGAAATCGCGGCGCCAATATTGGCGCCGCGATTGAATCGAGTCCGCAAGCTTGCGATCGATGAACGCGTGACAGCCGTCGAGCATTTTGGCCGACAGGTCGCCCGTCCACGTCAGCGGCGCCGTACCCGGCAGCGTTTCGCCTTCGGCGGCGAAGTTCGAAGTTGGCAAGAACAGCAACAGGCCAATGGCCGGCAGACAAAAGCGAAGCATTGCGGCATCTCGGGAAGCGGCGGGGAAGGCTTCGATTATCGTTGCCGGCCGTCCGCCGGGCAAGCAGGCCTCCAAGAGGCGAAGCAGGACAAATCATTGCTTTGCCGCGTGCAACAGGCGTCCGCCGACGGGATTGCGGATCGCGGCCTTGGCGCGCGGCGGCCAGGCGGTTTACCAATCGACCACCGAGCCGTCGTCGCGGTCGTAGGTTCGTTTGTACGGCTTCGGCTCGCCGACGAGCGCCATGAACTTCGCTTCGTCGATCTCGATTCCCAGGCCCGGCGCCGTTGGGACCGGCAAAAAGCCTTTCTCGACCTTGAACGGCGTCTTGAGCATGTTCTCGTGCGAGCGCGTGCCCTGCTCCTGCACGAGGAAATTGGGAATCGCAGCCGCAATCTGGCAGCTTGCCGCCAGCGAACAGGGGCCTTGCGGGTTGTGCGGTGCCAGCGGCACGTAGTGGGCTTCGGCCATGCCCGCGATCAATCGCAATTCGGTGATCCCGCCCGCGTAACACACGTCCGGCTGCAAAATGCTGGCGGCTTTCTTGGCCAGGATTTCTTGAAAGCCCCATTTCGTATAGATCCGTTCGCCCGTCGCCACCGGGATGTGCGTCTTGGCCGCCAACTCGGCCATCTTATCGACGTTCTGGCACTGCACGGGCTCCTCGTAGAAGTAGGGCTGATAGGGCTCCAGGGCTTTCATCAACAGCAGCGACGTGCTGGGCTGCGAAGCTCCGTGGAACTCGACGCCGATGTCGACGTCGGGGCCAAGCTCTTCGCGAAGCTGGGCGAAGAACTTGGTCGCTCGCTGCACGTAGCCCGGCCCTTCCACGTACTTGTACGGCGCGCGGCCGTCGGCGGTGAGTTGAGTCTTCATCGCCGAACAGCGGCCCTCGACGACGTCTTGGCGGCTGCCATAGACGGGGATCTTCTGCCGCGTCGGTCCGCCCAATAACTCGTGGACCGGCAGGCCGAGCGCCTTCCCCTTGATGTCCCAGAGAGCCATATCGATTCCGCTGAGCGCCGCCGTCAGCACGGGTCCGCCGCGGTAGTAGCCGTGGCGATAGATGGCTTGCCAGTGCTTTGTGACGGGCCGCGGGTCTTGGCCCACCAGGTACGAGGCCAGATCCTGCGCCTCGGCCGCGCAGGCTTTGCACTTGTCTTTGAGCATCTCGCCCCAGCCGACGATCCCCGCGTCGGTCGTGATCTTGACGAAGACCCAACTGTTGCGGTGAATGAAGGTTTCCACTTTGGTGATCTTCAGCGGCTCGCGCGGCCCGACGATGGCCTTGCCCGGCTGGTCGGCCGCCGCCTGCCGGGCGTACCTTTCGATGCCTGCCAACCCTCCGGCGAGGCCGCAGGCCCCGATCGCCGCCGCGCGGCCCAGAAACCGCCGCCGCGACAGGCGATGTTCGTGAATCGCTTCCGTCATCTCCTCGCGCCAAGCGGGTGAGCGACCAGCGATCGAACGATTCGAGAGCAGCGAGCCAGCCATGATGATTCTCCTTTCGAGCTAGACAGAGGCGAAGCCGCCGCCACACTAACACAAGGCCCTGCCGGATTCCATCATGAGCTTGAATCGCCTTGCACTTCTGCGGGACTCGAAAAAATTCCGCGTTGCTGACAGAATTCGGCGCCTCGCGCGAGTAATAGGATGGGAGGTCAAAGCATGCCGGGGTTACCCACGACGCGACTCAGCCTGATCGTGCGGCTGAGGGATACGGCAAACCAAGCCGCCTGGGAGGAATTCACGTCGATATATCGGCCGGCAATCTACCGGTTCGCTCGCAAGCGGGGCCTGCAGCACGCCGACGCGCAAGACCTGGCCCAGCATGTCATGTCCGCCGTGGCGGAACGCATTGCGGATTGGCGGCCCGACAACAACCGGGCCCGCTTTCGCACCTGGCTGTCGCGAGTCGCATCGAATCAGGCTATCACCATGTACCGTCGCCGCAAACCAGACGCCGCTCGCGGGGGCACGACGGCCGTCGCCGTCTTGAACGAACAGGAAGACCCGGCGATCGACCTGGAGCTGAATTACCGCCGCGAAGCCTTCCGCGCCATCGCCCGAAAAGTTCGCGCGGAATTCGAAGAGGCCACCTGGCAGGCCTTCTGGATGACGGCCGTCGAAGGCGTTTCGGTCGACAAAGCCGCCCGCTCGCTGGGACGCAGCGCAGGGGCGATCTACACGGCCCGCAGTCGCATCATTCGCCGGCTGCAAGAGTTGGCCGACAGCGACGCCGCTGAATTCACGGGCTCTTCGAGCGAAAGCGAGGCGGCCGATGAATAGCTCCTCGCACAGCGCAAGCGGGTGTCTGTCCGAGACGATGCTTGCCGCGATTGCAGCAAACGGCGCCGATCAAGCCGAACTTGGGCTTTATGAATCGCATTTGGAAACTTGTGCGGCATGCCGCGAGGCGCTCGATGAAATCTCAGCCGATCCGGGCGTCTGGCAGTCGGCCCGCACGTTCCTGCACGACGACGAGTTCGACCAGCAGCAATTCAGTTGGGGCGACGGGGCGGGGGAGGAGCTTTCCGAAGAGGCGGAAAAGCTGTTGAGATTTTTGGCCCCGACGGACGATCCCCACATGCTCGGCCGGCTGGGCAGTTATGAAGTTGCCGGCATCATCGGCGCGGGTGGAATGGGTATCGTTCTCAAGGCGCTGGAGCCGGCCTTGGCCCGGTTCGTCGCGGTAAAAGTGTTAGCGCCGCGGTTCTGGAAAGACTCGCAAGCGCGCGAGCGTTTCGCCCGCGAGGCGAAAGCGGCGGCTTCGATCGTGCACGAAAACGTGATCGAGATTTACGGAGTCGCCCAGGTCGACGGCATTCCCTTTTTCACCATGCCCTATCTCCGCGGCGACACGCTGCAAGCGCGGATCGATCGGCAGGGGCCGCTGGCCGTTGAAGAAATCCTGCGCGTGGCGATGCAGATCGCCTCGGGGTTGGCCGCCGCCCATGCTCAGGGGCTGGTTCACCGCGACATCAAGCCGGCCAACATTCTGCTGGGCGTTGGCGCCGAACGGGTGCGGATCACCGATTTTGGGATCGCGCATCTCGGCGCCGATCCGCGCCTCACCCAGAGCGGCCTGGTCGCCGGAACGCCGCAATACATGTCGCCGGAACAAGTCCGCGGCGAGGCCGTCAACGGTCGCAGCGATTTGTTCAGCCTGGGAAGCGTGATCTACGCCATGGCCGCCGGGCGGCCGCCGTATGAGGCCGATTCCAATTACGCGTTGTTGCACAAGGTGGCGACCGCCAACTCGCCCCGCCTGGAAACGATCAATCCGGCGATTCCCTCGTGGCTGGCCGCGATCGTGGCCAAGCTGCACGCTCGTGCGCCCGAGGATCGCTACCCATCGGCCAAGGAACTGGCCGGCGATTTGGAGCAGTGCTTGGCGGCTCTGCAGCAGCCGAAGCTTGTTTCTCAACCGCGCTCTGTGACGCGATTGGATGCCGCTTACCGCAGCCAGCGTCGCGTCAAGGCTCGACGTCTCTTTTTAGGAGGACTTTTGATGTTGGCAGTTGCAATCGCGGCCCTGGCCGTGCTGTTCAGCGGACTGTTGGCGCCGACGGCGTCGGAGGCGGCCGATTCGATCAGTGTGCGGGGCCGAGTCGTCGACGATCAGGGCAAGGCGGTCGCCGGCGTGAACGTGCTGGCCGTGCAGAAGACCTGGCCCAACAATCAATATCATCAGCAAATGTTGGCGGCGACCACTGACGAGCAGGGACAGTTTATCTTCGAGAACTTCGCTCAAGCGGGCAAGCAGTATGCGTTCCTGTTGAGCGTGATCTCCGACCGTTGGCTGATGACCAGCGAATACCGCGTCGTGAAAGACGGAAAACAGCAAGCTCCGATCACGTTGACCACCGAGAAAGCCGAGCCCGTGACGATCACGTTCGTTGCCCAAGGCCAACCTGTCTCCGAAGTCCGCGCCGTACCGACGCAGCGTACGCTCGCCGACGGCAGCCTGGAATATTTGAGTTATGAGGACCACGTCTTAAACTCGGGCGCGTCGTCCGATGAGAGCGGAGAGGTGAAGTTCGCCAGTTGGAAACCGGGCGAGAAAGGGGCGATCGCCTACATCGTCGGCGACAAAATGCTACCGTTCAATTTCACGGCTCCGGCCAATCGCCAGGTTTTCGTCGCCATCCCGCCCGCCGCCACGAAAGCTGCGGCCGGACCGCCGATCCACGTCTCCGGCCGGGTCGTCGATGCCGCCGGCAAACCGCTGGCTGGCGTCGACGTGCTGGCGATCCGAAAGACCTGGCCGAACAACCAGTATCGCCAGGAGGCCTTGTCGGCCAAGACCGACAAGCAGGGTTCCTTCCGCTTCGACAAGTTTGCAACCGGCGGGAGCCAATATGCCTTTATGCTGACGGTCTTGCTCGACGGCTACGCAATGACGAGCGAATACCGGCTCGTTGAAGACGGCTCTCAGCAAGCCCCCGTCACGCTCCGTCTGGAACAAGCCGAACCGGTGACGGTCGTGCTGAAAGATACCCAAGGCAAAGCGCTGGAGGGCGTTGAAGTCAGTCCGGGGGAACGTAGCGTCGATGCGTCGACGATGTACGTTAATTACTCGATGCACATGCAGGCGACGTCCAAGAAGTCGAATAAAAACGGAGAAGTTACGTTCACTGCCTGGAAGTCCGGCGAATCGGGTTCGATTCACTATCGCCACGGAGAGAGATACGGAGAAATTCAGTTCACCGTCGCCGAAGACCGCCGGGCGGAAATCACGCTTCCTGCGGAATGACGCTGTCGAAGCTCGGAATTCCCGTGGCATTTCTTTGCATTTGCCGATCAAGCGAGTCCGGCGGAAAGAGCGCGGCTGAGCCAATGCAAGTCGTTTTGCAAAGGCTGCCAAACGTCTGCGAGGAATTTCCCTAGTAGCCAATGCCCCCTGCTTTTGGCCCGCAATCGCACTGAGCACGCGGCCCCCAATGGGCGAGCTTCGGCCGTCGTTTGCCATTCGGCCGGGGCGCAGTAGCGTCTTGTTAAGCGGCGCCGGCAAGCATTGCGGCGAACGTCCTGCGAATGATGCTTCCAGGGAACGGCTGATGGACCATGAATCGATTTGCGTCTTGCGCGTCGATGATGAAACGCCTGACCAGAGAAACCCAAGTCGGCCATCGCCGCGGGCGTCCCCTTCGCAATTTGCGGACGGCCTCTCGCACGACATCCGCACCCCATTGACCGTGATTCGCGAATTCGCTTCGATCATGCGCGAAGGGCTGGGCGGCCCCGTCACCGAAAGGCAGCAGCAGTATCTCGCCATTATCATCGCGCGCGTCGACGACCTGACGTTGACGGTTGACGATCTGCTCGATGCCAGCGCGCTCGACGCGGGACTGCTCAACCTCTGGCGTCGCAAGATTCAACCGTCCGAAATGATCGACCGGGTTCGCAAGGCGCTTGAGCTTCGGGCGGAAGCCAGGCGAATCGACGTGGAGATCGCCCTCGACGAGCCTCTGCCCGCCGTCTATTGCGATGCCGAGAAGATCGTCCGCGCGATCGTCCATCTGGCTGCGTATGCGTTCAAGGTCGAGCCCGTCGGAGGCCGGATTCGCCTCTGGGCGAAGAGGTGCGCCAACGGGCAGGATGTACTCTTCGGAGTTTCCGGCGCCTCTTCCACAGCGGCCGACACTGCGGCCACTTGCGAGCCCTTCCCGCAACTCGGCTGGGACGCCGACACGAGCTTCGACCGCTTCGGCCTGGGATTGAACGTCGCTCGCGAATTAGTGCACGTGAATCTGGGCGCCTTGCGCGTGTACGGCGAAGCGGGCGCCGCCGTGGCGTTTGCGTTGACTCTGCCTGCGGACGAACCGTTGCAGCTCTTTTCGCGTTACTTGGATTTCGTCCTGGCCGGCTGCGGATCGCCGGCGCGCCCGTGTTTAGTAGCGCTGCTCACGGCGGAAATCGACCCTGGGGCCGACGCAAAACTGCTTTCGGCGGCCGACGGTTTTTTGCACGCGATCGTCAGCGGCGGCGAGCTGGTTTACCGCTTCGACGATCGGCATTGGGCCCTAGCGGTCCGCCGACAGCCGGAAGAACTCAATCGCCTGGCGCCGCGGATCGAACGAGAATGGACGCAGTTCAGCGAAAATCGCCCGGCCGGGACGCCTCCGGCCCTGAGCCTGAATTCGCTCGGTTCCTGGCGGGCCGATCGTGGGCGCGGCGCGTTGGTCGCCGCCTTCGCAGCCGCGATGGACAAGCTTGCCGGCGAGCAAGGTCCAAGCGAGATCGTGTGAACTACTTGCCCGGCAGATCGTGCGCGACTACGGGAAGGATATTGCATTATTGGCGATCGCCCTGCTGCCGATGGCCCAGAACTGAACCGGCCCGGCCGCGGTCGGTCACTGCTCTGAATCGGACTCTTTCCGATCGCGCAGATGCTTGTGGCAATTGACGCAGTTCAGCGTGAGTTCCATGTAGGCCAGCGCCGCGCCATCGATGTTTTCTTCCTGGGCCTGGCGAGCCAACTCGTGCGTGACGTGGTCGAATGTTTTCAGGTGATGCCGATATTGTTCATCGCGTCCGCGCACGAATTCTTCGATGTGGCTCAATTGGTTCATCGCCTTCGCGTTAGCGGCAATCGAGTCGTAGTCGGCTTCGGCCAGGCCCGCCAGAATTTTTTGCGAGTATTCCAGCTTCTTCTGCATCCAGAAGCTCACGGACTGCTCTTTGCTCGGCTTCTCTTCCGCACGCAGAGTCAAAACCGCAATCGACGCCGCCAGCACTCCGGCGACCAACAGGCGAATCGTCATCTTCGGGATCCTTGTAAAAACTCCCAATCGAACCCCAAACACTCAAGACACGCTGCCCGCGGCGGGGCTCGTTTCCCTCGAGGCAAGGCCCGCGGGGTCGACCGAAAACGCGCTCAAGCGGCCGTTGCCGCGCTGGCGGTCGCGAGCGGACGCGCTCACGGCGTCCAGCACGTCGACCGGCACGGCCAGCACCACCGTGTTCGACTGCGTGGGACCAAGCCCGTCGATCGTCTGCAGCGTCCGCAGTTGCATGGCGCCGGGGCTGGCGGCCATGGTTTTGGCGGCCAACGCCAGGTTGGCGGCGGCTTCGCGGTCGCCCTCGGCCTTGGTGATCGTGGCTCGCTTCTCGCGCTCGGCCGAAGCCTGACGCGACATCATCTTCTTCAGCTCTTCAGGCATGTCGATGTCCTGAATGCGAATGCCGGTGACTTCCAGCCCCCAGCCTTCGATATCCTTCTCGACGTTCGCTTCGATCGATTTGCCAATCGCCTCGCGTTCGACCAGTAATTGGTCGAGCGTCATCTGCCCGATCACGTCGCGCAGCGAAGTCTGGGAGTATTGCGAGATGGCGTAGCGATAATCCTGCACTTTGATGATGGCGTCGGCGACGTTATCGACCTTGAAGAACAGCACGCCGTTGATGGTCACCGGCACGTTATCCTTCGTGATGACCTGCTGCGCGGGGATGTCGGCGGCCCGAATCCGCAGATCGACTTTGCGCACCTGGTCGACCAAGGGAATGATGAAAAACAAGCCGGGGCCGCGGATGCTATGGTACTTGCCCAAGCGAAATACGACCCCCTGTTCCCACTGCGCCGCAAGCTGAATGCTGGATGCGGCGACGACGTCCAACGGCAGCCAGACGACCATGAACAGGACCGCCAACGGCAGGCTCAAGGCCGCGATCAGCAATCCCGTCAAGCCTCCGATAATGAACAAAACGACGAACGCCAGCGTGGAAATGTAGTTGATCACGGCAGACCTCGCGGGGTTGAAGTATGGCGCGAAATCGCCCTTGCCTTTGGCTGCGATTCGCGGCGCTGCCACTCCCCACAAGCAGCATTGGCGCCGGACTGCGAAATTCCGGGGCGCCGACTTGGCGAGCATCGTGCTCGGCCCGATTTGGCCGCCGCGGCCGCGAGAGGCCCATCTCGCCGGCAGGCAAAAATGACCCAGGACCTATCGCCGGCCGTGTGCTCAAACGCACGCTGCGGCGCGCCGCAGCGACCGCTGGCGGTTCAAGGATCGCGAGCTTGTTGCGCGGCGAGCAACTTTTGAAGGCGAGCGACTTGCTCGGGCTCGGCGGCGACCAGGTCCTTGGCCTCGGCCGGATCGTCGGCCAGGTTGTACAACTCGATCTTCTTCTCCGCGCGGCCCGAGACGATCAGCTTCCAATCGCCGTCCAACACTCCGACCGCCGAACCTGTGTTCCAGTAGAGCGCCGGCAGAGCAGAGCCGGCCGCTTTTCCGGCCAACAGCGGCCACACATCGCGGCCTTCGAGTTGCCAAGTATCGTCGGTCTTGGCGCCAGTCAGCCGCGCCAAAGTGGGCAGCCAATCGAGGAAGCTCACGGTTTCCTGCACCACGCCCGGCTGCAGCTTTCCTCGCCAATAGACGAAGGCCGGCACGCGGACGCCTCCTTCATACAACTCGCCCTTCCAACCGCGCAGCGGCCGGTTGTCGCCCAGCGTCGGATAGGGGCCGTGCTTGCCGCCGTAATCCGTCTTCGAGAAGTGATCTCGCTGGCCGCCATTGTCGCTGGTGAACAGGATCAGCGTGTCGTCCAACTGCCCGCTTTGTTCCAGCGCGTCGATGATGCGGCCGATTGCGGCGTCCATGTGGGCCACGCTGGCCGCGAACATCCGCCGCGACGCATCGCCAATCGCCTCTTGGTAAGGCGCCGTCCACTTTTCTTCTTCTTGCAACGGGCAGTGCGGAACGCTGAAGGCCGTCCACAGCAGGAACGGCGCCTCGCGTTTGGTCGTGATGAAACGGACGGCTTCGTCGGCGATCAGGTCGGTCGCGTGTCCCGGTTCGTCAATGAACACGTCGTTACGATGCCAGGTGCGATCGCCGTTTTTGTAGCGATGCGTGAGCTGATCGAGTTGCCCGTGCAAATAGCCATAGGTCTGGTCGAAACTGAATTTCCGCGGCCCAACCGCGGGCCGCAGCCCCAAATGCCATTTGCCGGCCAGTGCCGTTTCGTAGCCGTGCGATTTCAGCAGTCGGGCCAAGGTCGGCGCTTCGAGCGGCAGCGAGTCGGTGCTCCGCCCGCCGATCGGGGCGTGGATGCCGAAGCGGCTAGGATTGCGCCCGGTGAACAACCCCGCGCGCGTTGGCGAACAGGTGGGATACACATAGTGCCGTTCGAGTTTTACGCCGCCTTGGGCCAGACGATCGAACTGCGGCGTGCGGATCTGCGAGCCGTGGTAGCCGATATCGTTCCAGCCCAAGTCGTCGGCGATCAGGATCAGGATATTAGGCGGGCGTTGGTTTTCCGCCTCGGCCGCTTGCGAGCGATCCGCCGCCAGCGTCGCTGAAATCATCGCCATCAAGCCCGCACCGGCCAGGCGCCGCAATACAACACGCAGCATGATCGAGTTCCTCCATTGCGGCGTTGAGCCGACACGGTTCATTTGAGTGTCTCTTCCAGCAGCGAATAGCCCAGGCGTCCGCTGAACTGGTGGCCGCCTTCGAAGCGGTCGACGCGCAGTTGATCTGCAGCGTCGAAGGCCTTGTAGGCGCGGGCCATTCGTTCAAGGGCCTGTTCGGCCCAATCGGGCCGGACCAGGCTATCGCGAGAGCCGGCCTCCCAGACGCACGGCCGTGGCGCGATCAATGAGCCGATCTCCGGCACGTCGCCGTATTCGAGCAAGCCGGGGATGACCTGGGCTCCGCAACTATAGCGCACGCCGACGCGCTCCTGCATCACGTTCAATGCGCCGGACACGACCGCCGTGCGAATCCGCGGCTCGAGCGCCGCCGTGAGCATCGCCATCCGCCCGCCGTACGACAACCCGACGCACGCCAGCCGCTGGGCATCCACTCGCTCGTGTCGGGCCAGCAGTTCAATCGCCCACAGGCAGTCGCGCAGGTTCTCGGCGATCAGCAATTTTCCCAGCAGTTGCAGCCGCAGATACGTGATGCCGCAGGGGTCTTGCTGGCCGTAGGCCGCGCGGTCGCCGAGCCGGCGCCCGAAGGGCGTCAGGCAGGGAACGGCCACCGCGTAGCCGCGGCGAACAAGTTGCCGGCCATAGTCGTAGTTGCTCTGTTCGATTTCCTCGGCCACGCCCGGCAGATCGTCGCGGCCGGCGACCGGGTCGTAGCCGAACTTGCCATGTCCATGGATCGCCAGCACGCCGGGCAGCCGCTTGGGGGCGGATGTGAGCGGCAGCAGCAGATAGACTGGCAGCGGCGGATGTCCTTCTGCCACAAGCACGAGTTCCTCGCGGCGGTGATCCTTCAACACGACGCGGCGTTCGACGACGGTCTTCCACTCGGCCGGCGGCCGATGCGGCCCCAAAAGTTTCCGCAACTGAGCGGCAAACTGCTGCTGCCAGCGGATGCACTCCTTGGCGGTGCTGCCCTTGAACTGCATCGCCAGCGGCGCCTCGTCGGCCAGTTTGCGAATCCGCTCGTCGATCGTCGGCACGTCGGCGGGTTCCTCCGCGAGCAAGCGGGGCGAAAGCATCCCCGAAGCCAGCCCTGCGGCGGAGCCCAATAACAAGCGGCGACGTGAAAAGGAAGGCTCGCGGTGCATCGGCAAGAGACTCGGCAAGCAAGACGGTCGTGCAGTTCATCCGCGCAGGCGCTCAGTCGCGCCACGGCGCCCTTTGAGCGTAAGCCATCTGGCGGCGGCGGGCAATGGAGCGGAACGCGCTATCGAACCTTCGCCATGGCGGCCCGAATCTGCTCCACTTCCGCCTCGCTGCACGGCGGAGTGGGCGAGCGGGGCCGGCCGGCTTCGAAGCCGAGCAGGTTCAGGGCGGCTTTGACCCCCGCCGCGCGGCGCAACAGGATCTGCCAGTCGACTTCGATCAGCCGCGTCTGCAGCGTCTGGGCTTCGGCCAGCTTGCCGGCCATCGCCAGCCGGACGACCTCGCGGCATTCGTGCGGGTAGACGTTGGCCAGCATCAGGCAGCCGCCGTTGGCGCCGATCGCGGCGCCCGGCAGCAACAGGATGCCGTTGCAAGTCCAAAACCGCTTCTCGGGCGGCATGAGCTGCCGCACCCGCGACTCGAAGCGCAGGTTGTCCGACATGATGTAGCCGAACACGTTGTCCAGGGCCAGCAATTCTCCAATCAGTTCCGCCGGAGCGCCGCTGGCGGCCGGGCCGCTCAAAAACATGCCCGGCGCCGTCTGGTGAATGATGATGATCGGCGCCGCGGCGCGCTTCGCGACCTGCTCGAAATATCCGCGGACGTTCGACGTCAGCCGCGGGATGCGCACCCGGAGCAATTCGGCGCCCGCTACGACGAGTTGCTCGCCGAACCGCAGCGTCTCGGTAACCGACGGGCAATCGACGCCGCCGATTATCAGCTTGCGATCGTCGCAAACCCGATGGACGGTCCGCACGATCTCCAACCGTTCGTCTTCCGAGAGAAACGCTTCTTCGCCGTTCTCCGAATTCAGCATGAAGCCCGACAACGGCGTTTCGAGCCAGCGCTCGACATTGCGTTCGATGGCTCGGAAGTCGACCGAATCGTCTTCTGCGAACGGGGTGGGCGTGGGGGCGACCATGATTGGATCGTCGGGGATGGGCATGGCGGTGCCTGTGAGATGAGGTGTCTGGAATCGTGGCCGGTGAAGAAACGTCAGGTATCAGGCGCCAGGTTTTGACTCCGCGTCACGCTAACAGCCCGCGGACGACTTCGCCGTGTACGTCGGTCAGCCGATATTCGCGGCCCTGGTACTTGAACGTCAACCGCTCGTGGTCGAGGCCCAGGAGGTGCAGCACGGTGGCGTTCAGGTCGTGGACGTGGACCGGCTGCTCGGCGATGTTGAAGCCGAAATCGTCGGTCTGGCCGTAGCTGACGCCGGGCTTGATTCCGCCGCCGGCCAGCCACATCGAATAAGCGTCTTTATGATGGTCGCGGCCGGGCGAGGTCTTCACGCCATCGCCCGAGATGCCTTGCCTGAGCGGCGTGCGGCCGAACTCGGCGCCCCAGACGACCAGCGTTTCGTCCAGCAGCCCGCGCTGCTTGAGATCGCGGACCAGCGCGGCCATCGGCTGATCGACGTTTTTGCACTTGGCCGGCAATTGCTTGGCCAGGTTCGCGTGGTGGTCCCAATCGGCGTCGTAGAGTTCCACCAGCCGCACGCCCCGTTCGACCAGCCGCCGGGCCAACAGGCAATTGTTGGCGAACGACGCCTTGCCGGGCTCGGCGCCGTACAGGGCCAGCGTCTCGGCCGATTCCTGGCCGATGTCGATCAGGTCGGGAACCGAGGTTTGCATGCGGAAAGCCATTTCGTACTGGCTGATCCGCGTGGCGATCTCCGGATCGCCCGCCGCGGCCAGTTGCCGCTGGTTCAGCGCCTGAATCGCGTCGAGCACGCGGCGGCGATCGGCGGCGCCGTGCCCCTTGGGGTTCGAGAGGAACAGCACGGGGTCGCCGCTGGAGCGGAATTGAATGCCCTGATAGACGCTCGGCAGAAAGCCCGCCGACCAGAGCGAGGTGCCGGCGCCGCCCAGCGGGCCCGATTGCAGCACCACGTAGGCCGGCAGATCGCGACTTTCGGAGCCCAGCCCGTACACGACCCACGAGCCGAAGCTCGGCCGCCCGCCGCGGCCGAAACCGGTGTGCAGAAACATTTGGGCCGGAGCGTGGTTGATCTCCTCGGTGTGCAGCGAACGGACGACCGCAATCTCGTCGGCCACGCCGGCCAGGTACGGCAGCAGTTCGGACATTTCCTGCCCGCTCTGCCCGTGCCGGGCGAACTTGAACGGCGAGCCGGCCAGCTTCAACTCGCCGCCGATAAAGGCGAAGCGCTTGCCGCGCGTCAGTTCTTCTGGGCAGGTCTGGCCGTCGCGCGTTTTGAGTTCCGGCTTGTGATCGAACAGATCGAGCTGCGAGGGGGCGCCGATCATGTGCAGATAGATGACGTGCTTCGCCCGCGGCGGCAGATGCCCCGCGTGCGCCGCCAGCGGATCGCCGCGCTCGGCCGTTTCGGCCGCCGCGCGATCTTCATTGAGCAACGATCCGAGCGCCATCGCGCCCAGGCACAGGCCCGAACGGCCCAAAAAGCTGCGGCGGGTGAGGTTTTCAAAATAAACGTCGATCGGGTGCATGGCGCCGCCGCTCTAATTCTTGGTAATCGTCTCATCCAGGTTCAACAGCGCCGACGCCACGGCGTACCAGGCGACCAACTCGTCGAGCCGCTCGACGCCGCCGCGACCGGCTTCGCCCCCCAGCGTCTTCGCCGCCGCCGGGTCGGAGCGCGCGGCGGCGAGCTGCGCGGAGTGCAGTTGGCGCAATACGCCGAGCTCTGCGTCGTCGGGGCTTCGCGCCAGGCACAAGCGGAAGGCATAACGGATTTGTTCGTCGAGCGGGGCGTCGACGCGCTCGCGCAGCACGCGCTCGGCCAGGGCGAAGGCCGCTTCGACGTAGACCGGGTCGTTGAGCAGAGTCAGCGCTTGCAGCGGCGTGTTGGAGCGCGAACGCTTGAACGTGCAGGCCAGCCGGGCCGTGGCGTCGAAGTTGACGAAGCTCGGGTAGGGCGAGGCCCGCTTCCAGACGACGTAGATTCCGCGGCGATGACGCTCGGCCCCCGGGCTAACATCGTAGGTCAGCGGCGCGCCGCCGACTTTGGTCCATAAGCCGTCGGGCTGGTAGGGGCGGATCGGCGGGCCGCCCGGAGTCAGACACAACAGGCCGGCGATCGACAGGGCGTTGTCGCGAATCGCCTCGGCGGAAAGCCTGAACCGCGGCCCGCGGGCGGAAAGCAGGTTTCGATCGTCGCGGGCCAGCAGTTCCGGCGTGGCCCGCGACGACTGCCGATACGCGGCCGACGTGACGATCTCGCGCAACAATCGCTTCATCGACCAGCCGCCCTCCATGAATTCGACGGCCAGCCAATCGAGCAACTCGGGGTGCGTGGGCGGTTCGCCTTTGACGCCGAAATCTTCGACCGTCGTCACCAAACCACGACCAAACAACTCGGCCCAGTAGCGATTCACGACGACCCGGGCCGTGAGCGGATTGCGGCGATCGACCAGCCAGCGGGCCAGGGTCAAGCGGTTGGGCGGCCCGGCGAGCAGCGGGTGCAATACTTGAGGGACGCCGGCCGCGACCGGGTCGCCCGGCGTGCGAAAATCGCCCCGCGTAAAGATGTGCATGGCCCGCGGCTCGGGCAGTTCGCGCATCACCAACGTGGTCGGCTTTTTCAGCGCGGCGAGCGATTTTTCGAGCTGTTGGCGGCGCGTGCGGAACTTTTGCGCGGCGGGGTCGCGTTCGAGCCGCACATCGAGCAATTTCGACCGCTGGGCGTCGGTTCGCGCGTCGGGAGCGGTCTTCAGAATCTCGACGACCTCGGCCGGCAGCGATGGGACCGCGGGGTCGCCGGTCAAGGCCGACAGCCGCAGCCGCCCGATCGTGCGAGCGGCGCCGAATTGTTGCACCAGCGTGAACGTGAGCCTCGTCCCTCCTTCATCGCCGAGCGGCGATTTCAAGCCGAACGCGGCCCAGTGCGATTCATGGAACTTGGGCCCGATGGCCCAAGCGGTGTTCGGCGCCTTGTCGAGCGCGCCGGCCAGCGGATAGTTCTGTTGCTCGAAACTCGCCTCGCGCGCCGTCAGTTCGAGCGGCTGGGGCGGTCGGCTGCCGTCGAGCGGGGCCGCCGTGACGGAGAACGTATTCAGCACGAAATTCGGCCGCTGGGGATCGCCTCGCCCCGGCCCCTCGCCCGGCAGTGACGGATCGGCGAGCGTTTCGAGCTTCAGCCCGCTGATGTCGCGAAGCGTCGTCTCGACCGTGACCGTGTACGTATCGACCGCCGGCGGATCGCCGACCAACAGCACCGAACCGTCGTCGAGCAGCTTGTGCTCGGCGCCTTCGGCCGAGTTGAATGCGGCGATCTTCAAGACATGGGTCGCGGGCGCGCGGCTCGGTTCATCGGACAACGTCGCTTCCCACGCCGGCAGATCGCCGCTCAGTTCGCTGCGACGCGCGGCAGTCTGCTGATCGATCTGGCCGATTTCGACTTGCAACCGCCGCCGTTCGGCTTCGACTTTTTCATCGTGCAGGTCCATCGAAGGGCCGAGGAAGCGAATCGAGCCGGGCACGTTCGGATTGCTGCGGTCGGCCTCGATCTCGGTGTTGTTGAAGAAGGCCAGCAGGCCGTAATAGTCGCGCTGCGTGAAGGGATCGTACTTGTGGTCGTGGCACTGGGCGCATTCGAGCGTCGTGCCCAGCCAGACCGCCGCCGTCGTATTCAGGCGGTCGATGACCTGGTTGATCCGCGTCTCCTCGGGGTCGGAGCCCGCTTCGACGTTCGTGGTCGTCGCGCGGTGAAAGCCGGTCGCAATGCGCTGCGACTCGCCGGCCTCGGGCAGCAAGTCGCCGGCAAGCTGCTCGATCGAAAAGCGGTCGAACGGCAGATCGTCGTTCAGAGCCCGGATCACCCAGTCGCGATACGGCCACAACTCACGGAGGTCGTCGCGCTGGAAGCCGTGCGAGTCGGCATACCTTGCCAGATCGAGCCAGGGCCGCGCCCAACGCTCGCCGAACTGCGGCGAGGCCAGCAACCGATCGACCAGTTTCTCGTAAGCGTCGTCGCTACGATCGGCGACGAACGCGTCGACTTCTCGCGGCGAAGGCGGCAAGCCGACCAGGTCGAGCGACAAGCGGCGGATGAGCGCGGGCCGATCGGCCTCGGGCGAAGGCGGCAGATGCTCGCGCTGCAATCTCGCCAGCACGAAGCGATCGATGGCGCCGCGCGGCCAGCCGGTTTCAACAACTTGCGGCAACGCCGGCCGCACTGGCGGCACATAGGCCCAGTGCGCCGCGCGCTCGAAGTTGTCGGGCCACACCGCCCCCGCGGCGATCCAGGCGCGAAGCGTCTCGACCTGCCCGCGCGAGAGCGGCTTGCCGCGGGCCGGCATGATCTCGTCGTGTCCTTCGGGCAGGCTCACGCGGCGCAGCAACTCGCTCTCATCCAGCTTGCCGGGCGAGATCGCGGCGCCGCTCGAGCCGCCGGCGAAGGCAGCGTCCCGCTGGTCGAGCCGCAACTCGCCTTCCTGCCGCTGCGGACCATGACATTCGAAACATGATCGCTCGAAGATCGGGTAGACGTCGCGAGCGAAATCGACGGCGGCTGGCGGCGTCTCCCCCGCGAACGACAATCGCGAGCCGGTGCAGACGACGAACAACACCGCCACGGAGCAACCAAGGGCGAAGCGGTTTGGCATGTCCCGATCTCGGAAGGCGGCGTGAAATAAAAAGTTCTTCAGCGGCTCTCGCCCGGCCTGCTGCCGCGCCGGACCGAGACCTCGCCGTAAAAGTCGATTTAACCGACCCGCGGCCCGCAAGTCAAATTCTCGACGCAGGCTCGCGATTTGACGGTTCTGCACGGCTCGCGGAATGAATCAAGGCGCCCCCCGCGGTTGGCAACAATGCGCCTGATCCGGGGCGCACTAGCCCGGATTATTCATCAGCCCACACCAACCCGAAGCGCAAGCGAGGCGGAGCAACGCACTTACCTCGCTGGCGCTTCGGGTTTGCATGGAGCGATTTGTCAAGTAATAGCTGGGCTGATGAATAATCCGGGCTAGAAATCTCCAGGCGGATTCGGCTCTTTGAGCGCCTGGCCTATTTGCCGGCAGCGAACTCGCGGTGCAACGCTCGCAACGAGGCTTGCACGGTATTGAGATCGCCCACGAGCACGAATATGCGAAGGAGATAGCCGCCCGGCGCGATGCCGCCAGAATCGCGAACGCGGAACACGCAGTTCCATTTCACCACCTTGGCCGCCGAGACCGCGGAGGCAAAAAGATAGGTAGCACATCGAGGGCGGCCGGCCCGGCGGATGGTCGCTTTTCCATTCGTCAAGGCTCATTGCGCAAGCCGCTCGTTGTGTACGGTGTGGCGGAGCCCCGCGCGCTTCTCCGGCTGCGACCGCCGGCGCGGGGGCTATAGACTCGCCCCGCCAAGGAGCCCGCCATGCCGAAGAAAACCGCCGCCGCGAACGTGCCGCCTGAGAACGGCGAGGCCAACGCCGCCGAGCCGCGTGCGCCGTGGACCTATTCCCAGCGCTTTTACGAGCCCGACTTTCACGCGCCGGAGCTGAAGCTCAAGCCGATGGATCAAGTCGCGGCCAGGCAACCCACCTGGGAGTGCCGCGGATACGCGCCGCGCGGCGGCGTGACGGTCATCGCCGGCGAGCACGGCTCGGGCAAAAGCCTGTTGGCGCTCTATTGGGCCGCGCTCGTTTCCACCGGCTACCCGGCCTTTCGACGCTCGGCCGGCGAAGACGCGTTGTGGGTCGCCGCCGAGCGTGAAGCCGCTGAAAGTCGCTTTTCGCTCCGCGAAAAGGCGCCGCAAGGAGGGCCGGGCGCCCTCGCCCGGCAACAAGATGGAGGGCCGGGCGCCCCCGCCCGGCAACTCGAAATCACTCCAAACGGGCGAGGGCGCCCGGACCTCCATGATAACGGGCGAGGGCGTCCGGACCTCCCTGGCGACGGCAAGCTGCCGAAGATCGTACCTTCCAACGCGGTGATCGCTCACGCCGGCGATTTGACGCTCGAGGTGCTGCGCCAGCGGATCGACGCGGCCGGCGGGGCGGCGGAGCGGATCGCTTCGCTCGCCTTGTACTGGCCCGACAAAGAGGTCGAGTTCAGCTTCGACCTCATCCGCCGCCGCATATTCGCCCTGACCTGCGCGATCCGCGGGGCGCCCGACGTGCGGCTCTTGGTGATCGACAACCTCGAAGCCTTCGCCGGCAACCTGCACGAGCCGCCGAGTTCGGCGCTGCTCGGCTTTCTGCTGGCGAACCTGGCCGAACTGGCGGCACTGGCCAATATCGCGATCGTGGTCCTCGTGCCGTTGCCGCGGTCGGGCGCACAGGCCGCGGCCCGCAAGCTCGACGCGCTGTGCGACGCGGCGCCGGTCGTCTACCTTGCGGCCAGCGATCCCGACCGGCCCGGCCGCAAGCTGCTGATGCAGGTGAAGAACAACCTGGCGCCGCCGGCGCCCGCCAGGGCATTCGATATCGTGGCCGGCCGAGTCGAGTGGATCCGCGAACCGGTCGAGGCTTTGGCCGACGAGTTCATCGCGCCCTTGTCCCGACGGCTTGCCGCCCGGCACGAGCGCGAGTCGGCCGCCCGCTGGCTCTTGGCTGCGTTGGCCGACGGGCCGGTTGCATCTCGCGAGCTGTTCCGCCAGGCCCGCGACTGCGGCATTTCGACGAAGACCTTGCGCCGCGCCGCCGCATCGCTCGGTCTCTCGCCCCGCAAGACGAGCTTCGACGGGCCATGGCAATGGCAGTTAGGCGAGCCGGCGCCAACCACAGGCGAGCCGGAGGCGTCAGCCTCCGTGTCGAATCGCGCAACGGCGGCGCCGAAGAACACGGAGGCTAACGCCTCCGGCTCGCCAAGGGACGCCGCCGACTCGCCAGGCGAGAACACCCAAGGCAGCCAACCGCGCGTGGAAGCGTCTGCGACTTCAACCCCTGCGCCCGTCGGAGCCGAAGGCGAAGCTTCGCCTACGCCATGCAAGCCGCGTCCTTCAGCCGCCCCTTCAGACCAAGATGGCCAAACTGGCTTTCAAGATCGCGCGGTTCGCGAGCCGCTCGCGCCCTGCGGCGTTTGAGAGGCTGTCCGGAAACTCGCCGTGGGGCGGCCTTCCTAGGCCGTCTGGTCCGAAAGACGG
>DATKRK010000371.1:0-6930 GCA_035532215.1 Pirellulales bacterium
ACCAGCCACGCGCCCATGACAGTCCGGCTCATCGACTCAACGGCAAACGCTACCATGAGCATTGGCTCCACAACCTCATGGCGTCAACCTCACTGATGGGCTTAAGAAACCACACACCTGCAATCCGATAGAGTCAGAAAAAATCTCCTGACCACTGGGAGGGAGGGCCCCGACGCGACGAGACGGCCGGAGTGGTCAGGCTTCACGGGATCAGCGAGCGAGCCCTCGGCCAGAAGAGTCTCCGAGCGAAGGGTTGCAGCCGCCGGCCCGAGGAAAGGGCCGGCCGGTTCATGCACGCGCCCCCGGCTGCTCGTCAAAATGGGGAGGAGCTACGGCATCGACGAGGGCGAGTATCTCGTCGCGCGTAGCGTCAGGAAGGGAAGGCTAGGCGGCGATCAGGCGGCCGAGGCGCGCGTCAGGAGGGGCGACAGGGAGCGTAGCGGGGCCGACTGCGCCGGAAAGTGTGCGCATTTCGTCCCCGAGAGACGTTTTCCCGGCGAATTCGCCGTTCTGCAGAATCGCCACTTGATTCTATAGAATCTGGTCGCTAAGCTGGGTTTCACCAGCCAACGCCGAATGATTGCCGACCGCGTTGCAAGCGGACGGCCTCGGCGACCCCGCCTTGCCTGGGGGCAACCAGCCAAACTCTGTTAGCCAGCCTGGGCGAATCAGAATCGCCCCACGCTCTGCATCGCTTTCCACCCCGCTACTGACGTAAAACACCGCAAGATCCGGCACGGGACTTCCGATGTTAAGGCCTTCCGAAATTCGACGACTGGAATGCGACCATGGACTGCGTCGGCAGGCGATCGTCGCCTCACTGCTGCGCGAGGTGTTTCAGGGCCAGTTGCGAGCCGGGCAACGCCTGGCCACGCAAGCTTTGGCCGATCGCTTCGGCGTCAGCCACACGCCGATTCGCGAAGCGCTCGTTTCCTTGGCGGCTACCGGCATGATCGACCTATTGCCGAACCGCGGCGCGGTGGTCCGCCGCGTCACTCCCAAGGACGTGCGCGAGATTTGCCAAGTGCGACGGGCCCTGGAATGCGAAGCAGTGCGCCGCGCGTGCGGCCGCATTAATGCCGCCGAACTGCAAGAACTGGCCGCGGATTTCAAACGCCTGGGTTCGGTCAGATCGCGTCAGCGGCCGCGATTTCTCGAAGAGGCCCGACGCTTGGACAGCCGCTTGCATGACCTGATCGCCGGTTCGTGCGGCAATGCGTTTTTGGCCAACGAAATCGGCCGGCTCAAAACGTTGTTTCGCGCGTTCCGCGACGTTTCTTGGGAGCACGATCAGGCCCACAACGACCTCAAGCGGCTGGCCGAAGAATCGCACGAACACCTGGCGATCATCGAAGCCTTGATCGCCGGCGATCGGCGGCAAGCCGCCCGATTGATGTCGCAGCACATCCGTTCTGGCGCTAAATATTGGGGCCGAGTTCTCGCGGAAACCGCGGCGAAGCCGCTCGCCAAGCAACCGACTGCTAGCGTCGCGATGGGCCGCACCAACGCGGCCCGCGAAAGTCTGAAAGGAAACGACCGATGAAAGTTCGCCCCTGCAAGCATCGCATGACGAATCGCGCGTCCGCCAGCGCATCCAGCGCCGTCACGGCCTTGGCGTTCGTTTTCATCGGCTTCCCTGTCGCTCGCGCCGCCGAGCCGCTCGAATACAACCGCGATATCCGCCCGATCTTGTCGGAAAACTGCTTCGCCTGCCATGGCCCCGACAGCGCGGCTCGCAAAGCCGATTTGCGGCTCGACCAGCGCGAGGCCGCGATCGATTCAGGCGCCTTCACGCCCGGCAAGGCCGACGAAAGCGAGTTGATACGGCGCATCTTGTCGACCGATCCTGACGAGCAGATGCCGCCGCCGGCGACCAAAAAACAATTGACGGCCGAACAGAAAGAGACTTTGCGGCAGTGGCTGGCCGCCGGCGCCGAGTATCAGCCGCACTGGTCGTTTATTGCGCCGGTGCGGCCCCCGTTGCCGCAGGTGCGGAACTCCGCGTGGGTTCGCAACCCCATCGACAACTTCGTGCTGGCCAAGCTCGAACGGCACGGTTTACAGCCGGCGCCCGAAGCCGACCGCCGCACGCTGGCCCGCCGCTTGAGTCTCGATTTGACCGGCTTGCCGCCCGACCCCAAAGACGTGGAAGTCTTCGTCGCCGACGCTGCGCCCGACGCCTATGAAAAACTCGTCGACCAATTGATGAGCTCGGTCCACTGGGGCGAACACCGCGGCCGTTATTGGCTCGACGTCGCGCGCTACGCCGACACGCACGGAATTCACTTCGACAATTACCGCGAAATCTGGGCCTATCGCGACTGGGTGATCGGCGCCTTCAACCGCAATCTGCCGTTCGATCAATTCACGATCGAGCAACTCGCCGGCGACCTGCTTCCCAATCGTACGCTGGAGCAGCAGATCGCCTCGGGCTTCAACCGCTGCAACATCACCACGAACGAAGGAGGCACGATTCCCGAAGAGTACCTCGTGCTCTACGCTCGCGATCGGACCGAGACGACCTCGCAGGTCTGGATGGGCATCACGGCCAACTGCGCCGTCTGCCACGACCATAAGTTCGACCCGCTGACCCAGCGCGAATTTTACGAGTTGGCGGCCTTCTTCAACAACACCCCGCAAAACGCGATGGACGGCAACATCAAAGACACGCCGCCTACCGTGTTCGTGCCGCGCGGCGAAGACCGCGAGCGCTGGGATGCCTCGGGCGTCGCGCTGGCCGAGGCGCGCCTGAAGGCCGAACAGCGCCGCAGCGCGGCCCGCGGCGAATTCGACGCTTGGCAGGCGACCGCCTCGGCCGAGGCGCTGGCCGCCATGATTCCCAGCGACGGTTTGAAGCTGCACGCCAAACTGAGCGAAGGCGCCGGCAACACTCTGGCCGTAACCGTCGACGGGCAGCCCAGGTCGCTTTCGCTCAACGACGGCTTCGCCTGGAAGCCCGGCCACGCCGCCGCGCAGGCGTTTCAAAGCCAGCCGGGCGGCTCGATCGAATTGGCCGACGCAGGCGACTTCGAGAAGGACCAGGCGTTTTCGTTCGGCGCCTGGATCAACGTGCCGCGGATCGACCAAAGCGGCGCCCTCTTCGCCCGGATGGACGACCAGAACGGCTATCCGGGCTGGGACTTGTGGCTGGAAAACGGCCGCCCCGGCACGCACATCGTCCGCCACTGGCCCGACGACGCGCTGAAGGTCGTCTCGAACAACCCGATCAAGGCCGGCGAATGGACGCACGTCTTCGTCAGCTACAACGGCTCGGGCAAGGCCGCCGGCGTGCAGATTTTCATCAATGGCGTGCCGCAACCGACGGGTACGCAGGCCGATGTCCTGAAGAGTTCGATCCGCACCAGCGTGCCGCTGAAGATCGCGCAGCGCCACACGGGCTCGCGGCTGAACGATCTTTCGATTCAGGACGTGCGGATCTACGGCCGCGCGCTGGCGACGCTTGATGTGCAGAAGCTAGCCGAATCGACGCGGGCCTTGTGGCTGCTGGGCAAACCGGCCGGCGACCGGAGCGAGGCCGAGCAAAACGAACTGTACGCCTGGTGGCTCGACGAGCTCGACAAGCCGACGCAGGAGCTGACCGTCAAGGTCGCGGCGTTGGAGCAAGAGCAGGCCGCGATCAAGTCGCGGGGCACGATCGCGCACGTGATGCAAGAGCGCGGCGAAGCGGCAATGGCCTACGTGTTGTTCCGCGGCGAATACGATAAACGCCGCGACGCAGTCAACGCCGACACGCCCAACGCGCTGCCGCCGATGCCTTCGGAGTTGCCCAAGAGCCGTTTGGGACTGGCCCAATGGCTGCTGCGGCCCGAGCACCCGCTGACGGCCCGAGTCACGGTCAATCGCTTCTGGCAGGAAGCGTTCGGCACGGGCATCGTGCGGACGGCCGGCGATTTTGGCGTCAGCGGCGAGCTGCCTTCGCACCCCGAGTTGCTCGATTGGCTGGCGGTCGAATTCCGCGAGTCGGGCTGGGACGTGAAGCGGTTCTTCAAGCTGCTCGTCACTTCGGCGACGTATCGGCAAGCGGCGGTAACGACACCCGAGAAGCTGGAAAAAGATCCCGGCAACCGGTTGCTCTCGCGCGGACCGCGGTTCCGCATGGACGCCGAGATGGTGCGCGACTACGCCTTGGCGGCGAGCGGACTGTTGTCGGAGAAGGTCGGCGGGCCGAGCGTGCGGCCGTATCAGCCCGACGGCGTTTGGGAAGCGGTGGCGATGATCGGCAGCAACACGCGCGATTACCGGCACGACCAGGGTGAGAGCCTCTACCGCCGCAGCCTGTATACATTCTGGAAACGCAGCGCCCCGCCGGCTTCGATGGATGTGTTCAACGCCCCCAGCCGCGAAGTTTGCACGGTTCGGCGCGAGCGGACGAACACGCCGCTGCAAGCCCTGGTGACGCTCAACGATCCGCAATTCGTCGAGGCGGCCAGGCATTTGGCGGAAATCGTGCTCAAGCAAGGCGGCGAGACGGTCGAAAGCAGGCTCGACTTGTTGGCCCGGCGGTTGCTCGCGCGGCCCTGGAGCGCCGAAGAGCTGCCTGCGGTGCAAGCTTCGCTCGCCGACCTGTCGGCGTTTTACCAGGCGCATGACCAGGATGCCCGGCAGTTGATCGCCGTCGGTGAATCGAAGCCCGACGCCTCGCTCGATCCTGCGGCTTTGGCTGCCTGGACGATGTTGACGAATGAAGTGATGAATTTGGATGAAGCGTTGAACAAGTAGCGCCCCCAACCGGTGCAGGCCAGCAGAAAGGCGTTAGCGTTGAGCGGAGCGGTGAAACGTGCCCTTGGCAAACTTTGACGACGAAGGCGATCTTCCGGTCGGCGTTCATCAGGCGTCGTTGGCGGAAATCCTCGAACGGTTTGGTTCGCGCGGCGCCGGTCGGATAGGGCTTGGGCTCCGCCTCAACCGGATATATGACGTGGCTTACAGAACGGGCCATGTTCAGCGATTTGTCGTTTTCGGATCCTTTTGTCACCGCCGAAGAGCATCCTAACGATGTCGATGTCTTCCTCGTCATGGACAATGCGTTTGACCCTGCTCAGCTCAACAGAGAAGCACGGCGGCTGTTCGACCATGTCGCGGCCCAGGACCAATTCGGCGCAAGCGTTTTTTGGCTTCGGCAACTGGGCTGCTTGGAAGGCGAGCAAGCAGCCGTAGAATATTGGCAGGTGAAACGCGGCGGCGGCTCGCGCGGCATTGTTGAAATTATTGCAGAGAACCCATGATTACCAACGACCAGGAACTCGAAGCAACGCAGGAACGCATCCGGCACTTCCAGGCCCAAATCGCCCACTTGCGCAAAGTGGAGAAAAGCCCGTTGACCTACCGCCTGTCGGCCTCGGGCTTTTTGGCGGAGGTCGACCGCATGCAGTTCGAAGTGCGCGATTATCTCGCCTTGCATCCCAGCGAACTTTCCGGCAATAAATGACCACGACCTATAATACGGGTACAACGATGGCCGAGTGAACGCGAGAGAACAAGTAGCCCCACGTCTGAGTCCGCCGCGGATTAGCGCGTGGGGCTGCGCCCCACCCTACGAATCTGAGCTTAAGATAGCCGAGGAATCGCCATGAGCCCCTTCGAAGAATACGTTCGTTACGAAACGCGGCGGCAGTTTTTCAGCCGAGGGGCGAACGCCGTCGGCTTTGCGGCGCTGGCCGCGTTGCTGGGCGCCGATCGCGGCGCCGCGCAGGCCTCGGAAGCGGCGAAGGCGGCGCTCACGCACTTCGCGCCCAAAGCCAAACAGGTGATCTACCTGCACATGGTCGGCGGTCCGCCGCAGATGGATCTGTACGACTACAAGCCGCAGATGAACGAGTGGTACGACAAGGACTTGCCCGACTCGATTCGTCAGGGCCAGCGGCTGACGACGATGACCTCCGGGCAGAAGCGGTTCCCGATCGCGCCGAGCAAGTTCAAGTTCGCCCAGCATGGCGCCTCGGGCATGTGGGTCACCGAATTGCTGCCTTACACGGCCAAGATGGTCGACGAGATGTGCTTCATTCGCAGCATGCACACCGAGGCGATCAACCACGAACCGGCGATCAGCTACATGCAGACGGGCAATCAGGTCACCGGGCGGCCGTGCCTGGGCGCCTGGGTTTCATACGGTCTGGGGTCGCTTAACGACAACCTGCCCTCGTTCGTGGTGCTGGTGGCCAAGCCGACGAACACCGAACAGGTGCAGGCCATTTCGGCCCGGCTCTGGTCGAGCGGCTATCTGTCGGGCGAGCACGCCGGCGTTTCGTTCCGCGCCGGCGGCGACCCGATTTTGTACATCAACAACCCGCCGGGCGTGCCCGCGGAAATTCGCCGCCGCACGCTCGACGGCATCCGCGCGCTCAACGAGATGAACTACAAGGTCGTGGGCGATCCCGAGACGCACACGCGCATTCAGCAATACGAACTGGCCTTCCGCATGCAATCGAGCGTGCCGGAACTGACGAACGTCGCGAGCGAGCCGGAGTCGACCTACGCCCTGTACGGCGAGGAGGCGAAAAAGCCGGGCAGCTTCGCGCACACGGCGCTATTGGCCCGGCGGATGATCGAGCGCGGCGTGCGGTTCATTCAGGTCTATCACAACAATTGGGACACCCACGCCAACGTCGCCGGCCGCTTGCCCGACCAATGCCGCGACGTCGATCAGCCATGTTGGGGCCTGATCCAGGATCTCAAGCAGCGCGGGCTGCTCGACGAAACGCTCGTCATCTGGGGCGGCGAGTTCGGCCGCACGATCTACTCGCAAGGCGGGTTGTCGCACGAGAACTACGGCCGCGATCATCACCCGCGTTGCTACACGATGTGGATGGCCGGCGGCGGCTCGCGGCCGGGTGCGATTTACGGCGAGACGGACGATTTCTCCTACAACATCGTCAAAGACCCGGTCCATATCCACGACTTCCACGCCAC
>DATKRK010000372.1:0-4991 GCA_035532215.1 Pirellulales bacterium
GAATATCAGACTGATTTACCGTCGCCGACTCATCGCCGCGTTCCGTCTCCTGGCCATTCCCTAAACACCGTGAAACATCCGCCATGAAGCACCCGCCGCAAGGCGAAACAATCACCCTTGACTGGTCCAACCATATCAGGAACCTCTACTTGGCGAGCCGCCCCGGCTACGCCGTTTCCCTCTAGGCTAGGAGAACCCTTTCATTCGCTCTTTCATAGAATCAGGTCGGCAACGCCCCGGGCCACCCGGCCCTCGGTATCCAGTTCGTTGTTGGCTTCGCGCGTCGGCTCGCGCAATGACTGGATGAATTCAAATCACTCGCTCGGATCTACACCAGCTTGACGTTCTCGGCACACGGACCTTTCGGCCCCTGGCCTTGCGTGAAGGATACCTTCTGGCCTTCTCTCAGTTCCTCAAAGCTAACGCCTTGCAGTGCCTTTGAATGGAAAAACAGGTCTTTGGAACCGCCCGTGCTGATGAAACCAAAACCCTTGTCCGTCAACTTCTTGATCGTGCCTTCGGCCATTTGTTCGATTCTCGGATAACTCTATGGGGGCCGCTGACCGGCATACGATTGCCGACACCCGCCGCCCGGTTGTTGGTGGGATTGTACCCGTTACCTGGCCATGATGCCAATGGGCAAGTCTGGACGAAGTCGCCGAACGTCTTATCCTCGCCAATTCCACGCCGGCAAAATGCTCGACAAATTCGTTCAGCCAGGGACTCGCTGCTTGGTGCTCGTTCCCCCCGCCTCGCCACCACAAGCCACGCCTTCGGTCCGCCCAGGAGGAATTTCAAGGCCAGAAGATCGTCTGTCGCATGCTGCCGCAGCCCATCGATCGTTACGAGGACGCGGCGGCGGGCATTACCGACGGCGCGATCTTCGTGTTCGCCAACGGAACGAATCCGGAAATGGGTCTGGTCCTGGAATGCTCAGGCAAGGAGTGGTCGTATGGAGCGTTTCGCCTCACTTCCGCGGCGTTGTTCGCCGAGTTCGACGGCAAAAGGATCCTGGAATTGGCCAAGCTCTCCGGAGACCCGGTCAACGGGTCTTACACAGGGGCGCGGGAATGGGTCGAACTGCCCGAATGACGCGGCGTCGGCGCCTTTTTCTCGGCGCCGCTCTCCCACTGCATCTTTTCCGCCTCGCTCCAGCGAATGGATCGCTGGAAAGGCCCCGCAGCGGCTCACGTCGAAATGTCGCGCACCACTCGCCCTTCCACGTCGGTCAGACGGAAGTCGCGGCCCTGGAAGCGATAGGTCAACCGCTCGTGGTCGATCCCCAGGCAGTGGAGCAGCGTGGCGTTCAAGTCGTGGATGTGGACTGGGTCGCGGACGATGTTATAGCCGTAGTCGTCGGTTTCGCCGTAGACGATCCCCGGCTTCACGCCTGCGCCGGCAAGCCACATCGAAAAACAACGGCCGTGGTGGTCGCGGCCGTAATCGGCCTGGTTGCCGCCCTGGCCGTAGACCGTTCGCCCGAATTCGCCTCCCCAGATGACCAACGTCTCGTCGAGCAGGCCGCGCTGCTTCAAGTCGGCGATCAGGGCCGCTTGCGGCTGGTCGACGTCGAGGCATTGCTTGGGGATGTTCGTGGGCAGGGCGCCGTGGTTGTCCCAGCCTCGATGATAGAGCTGCACGAAGCGGACTCCCCGCTCGACCATGCGCCGGGCGAGCAGCCAATTCGCGGCGAACGTGCCGGGCTTGGCGGCGTCGGGGCCGTAAAGTTCGAACGTGTCGCTCGATTCTTGAGATAAGTCGGTCAGTTCCGGCGCCGAAGCCTGCATGCGAAACGCCATTTCATACTGCGCGATCCTCGCGTCGATTTCCGGATCGCCGTCTTGCACCCGCCGAAAGCGGTTTAGCCGGCCCAGGCCGTCGAGCATCTCGCGTCGCAGCCCGCGATCGATCCCAGGCGGGTCGGAGAGATACAACACCGGGTCGCGGCCGGCGCGGAGCTTGACCCCCTGATGGCTCGACGGCAGAAAGCCGCTGCCCCAAAGCCGGTCGAGCAGCCCCTGGTTGGCGTCCTTGCCGCTGCCGTGCGAAATCATTACGACGAACGCCGGCAGGTCCTGGGCCTCGCTGCCCAAACCGTAGCTCAACCAGGCGCCCAACGCCGGCCGGCCGGGCTGCTGCGCGCCGGTTTGAATGAAGGTGATCGCCGGATCGTGGTTGATCGCCTCGGTGTGCAACGAGCGAATGATACAGAGATCGTCCGCCCGCTTCGCCGTGTATGGCAGCAGTTCGCTCAGCCAGGCGCCGGACTGGCCGCGCTGCGAAAACTTGAACTTGGAAGCGATCACCGGAAAGCTCTTCTGTCCGGAGGTCATGCCGGTCAAACGCTGTCCCTGGCGGATCGAGTCGGGCAGTTCGGTTCCGTGCAACTCGGCAAGCTTAGGCTTATAGTCCAATAGCTCCAAGTGCGACGGCCCGCCCGATTGGAACAGGTAGATCACGCGTTTGGCCCGCGGTATAAAGTGCGGCGCGACATTGCGCTTTTCCGCGGCATGCGTCTCGTTCACGCCGCAGAGCGAAGCCAGCGCCGCGGCGCCGAGCGTCCCGGCGGTCTGCTGAAAGAACGCTCGTCGCGCGAAACGCGCCAAAGCCATCGAGTCGCCGTCCATCACCTCACCTCTTGGTAATCGTTTCATCCAAATTCAGGATAGTGCTGCACGCCACGGTCCAAGCGGCTATTTCAGCCTCGTCGAGATCGGCATTGCGTCGCGAAGCGCCGACGGCCAGCAGCTTTCCGGCGGCTTCGCGGTCCAGGCCGAAACGAGCCAGGGCCTGCCGGTAAATTGTCATCAGCGCCTGTTGCTCCTCGGCTTCAGGCATTCTCGCCAAAGCCAGGCGGAAAGCCAGCCCGATTCGATCTTCGGCCGTGGCCGCGTTGCCCATCACCCGCTCGGCCAGTTTGCGTGCGGCCTCCACGTAGGTCGGGTCGTTCAACAGCACCAGGGCCTGCAGCGGCGTGTTGGTCCGCCCGCGCCACACGATGCAGACCTCGCGGTTCGTGGCGTCGAAACTCATCAAGGTCGGCGGCGGGCAAGTTCGCTTCCAGAAGGTGTACATGCTGCGCCGATACAAGCCGTCGCCGGCGTCGGGAACGTATTTCGCGCGACGTTCGACGGACACGTCTTCCCACAGCCCCTCGGGCCGGTATGGCTTGACGCTCGGTCCGCCGATGCGCTCCTTGAGCAGACCGCTGATCGACAAGGCGTTGTCGCGAATCATCTCGGCAGAGAGCCGCACGCGCGGACCGCGCGCCAGCAGCCGGTTTTCCGGATCGCGCTCGGCGAGCATCGGCGTGATGCGCGACGATTGGCGATACGCGGCCGACATCACGATCCGTCGCTGCATCGCTTTGACGTCCCAGCCGCTATCGATCAACTCGGTCGCCAAGAAATCCAATAGCTCGGGATGGCTGGGCGCTTCGCCCGTCGCTCCAAAATCCTCGGCAGTCTTCACCAGTCCGGCGCCGAAATACATCTGCCACCAGCGATTGACGGCGACCCGGGCGGTCAGCGGGTTGGAACGATCGACGAGCCACCGGGCAAGTCCCAGCCGGTTGCGAGGAGCCTCGGACGGAAAAGCGGAGAGCGCCTCGGGCACGTCCGGCTCGACTTTCTCGGCCGGCCGGTCGTACGCGCCGCGCACCAATACGAAAGTTTCCCGCGGGGTCGGCGATTCTTGAATGACCATCACGGCAGGGAGCGATTGGTCGAGCGCCTCGCGCTGGCGATCAACATCCGCTAAGCCGGCCTTCAGGCGGGCGTATTCTTGGTCGATTCGGTCCAAATAGGCCCGACTAAGTCGCGTTTGCTGCTCGGTCGTCCGCTCCGCCGTTGGAACCGCGAGCAGGTCGCTTTCCAGCGTTACGGCTTGCCCGGCAGCAAGCTGTTCGGCCTGCTCGGGCGTCAACGCCTGCTCGAAGAACTGTACTTCGTCGAGCTTGCCGGAAAAGGGGAGCGAGGTTTGCCGCCGGCCCAAGCGCAACGGCTGGTCGGTGGAGATCGTGTCTTTCAGCGAGTCGCTGGCCACGTCGAACGGCTGCGGCTTTCCATCCACGAACAACCGCACGCCGGCCGCTTTGCGCGAACCGTCGTACGCGACCAGCAAATGATGCCACGTCTGCGGCGAGAGCGGCTGCTTCGCGACGATCTTGATGCCGTTGTCGGGCCAATGGTGGACCAGGTGACAAGCGGGCCTGTTTCCGCCATCCAGCAGCAGATCGTAGCCGCGATAGGCGTTCGCTTCGTCCATCTTCGACAGCACGGCCATCGTGGCGCCGGAGCTAGGATACGCCCAGACGCTGATCGAAAACCCTGCGGCGCCGTCAAAGTCTCCGCGGTTTCCCAGTTCGACGTACGTCTGGCCGTCAAACTCCAAGGCGCCAGCCTGCTTGCCAGCCGTCCATTGGCTGCGGCCTTTCACCGCGCCTGTTTGCGAAGGATGGCTCGCGTCGTGGACGATATCCCCCGCCGGTTCGTCCAATGCACAAGACAGCGCCAAACCGCCGAACGAAAACTTCTGCAGTTCGTCCGCAGACGCCGATTGCTCCCACTGGGCGAATAATTGCGGTCTCTCGGCTTCGCGCGCCGCGATTTGTTCGGTCAGTTGCTTATGCTGTTCGCCGAAGGCGGCCAGTTGCGCCTGCTGCTCGACCGTCGGCACGCGCAGATACGGTTCGGCGGCGAAGAAGTTTCCGTAGCGGGCCTGCTGCTCGTCAAGGTTGTTGAAGAAGGCGAAAAAGCGATAGTATTCCTTTGTGCTGAAGGGATCGTACTTGTGATCGTGGCAACGGGCGCACTGCAGCGAAAGCCCGAGAAATACCGTCGCCGTGGTGTGAACGCGGTCGGCCGCGTATTCGACCCGGTATTCCTCCGCGATGATGCCCCCTTCCGTGTTGTGGCCCTGGTTGCGATGAAACCCGGTAGCGACCTTCTGGGCCAGCGTCGGCTGGGGCAGCAAGTCTCCCGCGAGTTGTT
>DATKRK010000373.1:0-18570 GCA_035532215.1 Pirellulales bacterium
TTTCCCCATGTCGTGGCGCTCGACCGTCGCTTTCGCAAACACAAGGCGTTTCAATTGTTCGCGGTTTCGTGCGAGGCGCACCACGATATCGAACTTGCCGAACTCGCCGAAGAGACGGCTACATTCCTTCGCGAGCAAGAGGTCGATCTTCCGACCTATGCCGACCCGGAGACCGTGACGCGGATTGCGGTTGGGCAAGTTCTCGGCGAAACCAGCTTCGGCTATCCTACGACGCTCGGGCTCGACCCGTCGGGCGTGATCCGCGGCGTGTGGGTCGGCTACGAGCCAGGCGAGGAACGCAAAGTCGAGGCCCTGGTCGAGCAATTGTTGGCCGACGGCGAGGCTTAAGCGGCGCCGAGCGTGCTTCGCAACTCGCCGGCCGCCGCAGCCGGATCGGCGGCGGAAAGCACCGCGCCGCTCACGGCAACCCGCGAGAAGCCGGCGGCCATGACCTCGTGCAGATTGTCGCAGCCGATGCCCCCGATCGCGAAGGCGGGCAGGCGAATTTCGGCGGCGACGGCGCGCAGCAATTCAAGGCCCGTCAACTGTCCGGAGTCGAAGCGTTTGGTCGTCGAGGCGAAGGTCGGGCCGACGCCGATGTAGTCGGCGCCGTCCAGGGCCGCCTGCCGCGCTTGAGCCAGCGAATGCGTCGAAACGCCGACGAGCGCCGACGGCCCGACGATGGCTCGGGCCTCGGCGACCGAAAGTTCGTCCTGGCCGACGTGGACGCCGTCGGCTCGGGCGAGCGCGGCCAGGTCGGCGCGGTCGTTCATGATAAACAGCGTGTTCGTGCCCGCCGTAAGTTCGGCGAGCCGCCTGGCCCGCGCGAGCAGTTCGCGGTCGTTCAAGCGCTTGTCACGCAATTGCAGCACGTCGACGCCCGAGGCGATCAAGTCGCGAACCAGGGCGTCGAAGGCTTCAAGCGTCGGGCGGCCGTCGACGAGTACATAGAGCTTTGCTCGCGTGAGCCTCAGGGAGGGACGGGCGCCCTCGCCCGTCCAGCCGGGCCTCAGGGAGGGACGGGCGCCCTCGCCCGTCCAGCCGGGCAGGGCGCCCGGCCCTCCACTCGTGCGACGAAGCGGCTCGACGGCAGCCGTCTTTTCCAAGGTGTAGCTGCGATAGCGCAATTGCTTCAGCGCCGCGCCGAAGTCGGCGTCGAGCGTTTTGCCGTACTCCTCCAGGCTGCGCAGCGATTCTTGCAGCCGCTTGAAATTGGCCGTGGTCACGCTGGCCAGATCGCTGCGGGTGCGTTCGGCGTCAGCCGTGAGTTGCGTGCCGACGTCGGCTGGCGTGTCTCGCGCCGCCAGCAACTCGGCCGCAGAGAACCGCGAGAGTTCCGCCGCCAGCGCGTGCCGCAATTGCTTGAACTGCTCGGTTCGCTCTCGATCGTCGAGCGCGAAACGCGAAAAGTCCTCGAGGACTCGCAGAGCTTCCCTCGCCCGGTTGGCTGCGGCGTCGATGATCCGCAGCGAAGCCATTCGTTCGCCCTCACCCCAGCCCTCTCCCAGAGGCAGAGGGTGGTTTGTTCCCTCCCCCAAAGGGAGAGGGAGTGGAAGATTCGGCTGATGCCCGGCCAGGCGATGGATCTCAGCCTCCAACCATTCGGCGGCGAGGCCCTGCTCGGCCAGCCAGCAAGACAATTCGTGGTTCGCGGCCGCCAGGCCGAGCAACAGGTGTTCGGTCGCCAGCGTCAGCGGCTGCGGATAATCGACCAATCTGGCGAGCGCCGATGCAAAGGCGTCTTCCACCGCGGCCGAAAACATCGCGGCCCGCTCGGGCGGCGGCTGCTCGCAGAATTTCAAGGCAGGCCATCGCCGCTGCACCGTTTCGACGTCGACGCCCTTGGCCGCCAACATGCCCGCGGCGCGAGATTCGGCTTCGGCCAGCAGCCCCAGCAGTAACTCCGGGGGGGCCAGGCCGTTGGAATCGTCTTGGCTCGTCCAGTGCGACGCGGCGTGCAAGGCTCGGAGTGCGGCGGGTGTGAACTGCAAGCCCATACGATCTCTGACGAACGCTCCGTAGGTCAGGCTTTCCAGCCTGACTGTGTGCAGTGCTGACTATTTTGTCAGGCTAGAAAGCCTGACCTACACCAAACTGTCAGTCTGAAAAGCCTGATCTACTTAACCTAACTTCAAGGCAGCCTTTTAGTTGCCTTGATTCAACCTAGCTCCAAGAGTAGAATTTCACAACGATGGCTCCGCCAGGGAAGGACGGAGCTTTTTTCCAGATCCTATCGGCCGCATGGGACGTAGAAGGAGCTAACCCTATGCCAGGGCCCCGCGTGCGTCGCGCCAGTCTGGCCTGTTGCCTTTGGCCGGGGCTTGGGCAGCTTTGGGTTGAGGGCGCTTGGTCCGGTTTGGCGCTGGCGCTGGGCTTCGGTTGTTTGCTCAACCTATTATTGCTGAACAGTCTCGTCTGGACAGAGTGGGTTGAGCCGAGCCAGCGCGTGGCAGGCTGGGTTGCCTTATCCGTATTTTGGTTTGTTTCCGCGGGAATGTCTTGGCGCTGGCGTGCCGAACACAACGCGCCAATCGCGGGCAATTCCGAGCAGGACTTGTTTCCGCGGGCTTTGGGGGAATACTTAAAGGGGAATTGGTACGAAGCAGAGTCCTGTTGTCGTCAACTTTTGCGGGACAAGGCCCGCGACGTGGAAGCGCAATTGATGCTGGCTACGATTCTGCGGCACACCGGTCGATCGGCTGAAGCCCGCGAGCGGCTCGACGACTTGAAACGGCTGGATGACGCGGCGCAGTGGGAATGGGAAATTACGAACGAACTGGAGCGGCTGGCCGAGGCCGAAGACCACGGCTCGGCCGAGTCCGAACCGCAAGCCGCCCAGACGCCAACTCCGATGTTGGAAGCGGCGTAAGAAGGTAAACGGAGAGTAAGGAATGTACGAACGATTTACTGACCGCGCCCGGAAGGTCATGCAACTGGCCAATCAGGAAGCCCAGCGGTTCAACCATGAATACATCGGCACCGAGCACGTATTGCTCGGTCTGATCAAGGAAGGCAGCGGCGTCGCCGCCAACGTGCTGAAGAACCTCGACGTCGATCTGCGCAAGATTCGCCTCGAAGTCGAAAAGCTCGTCCAAAGCGGACCCGACATGGTCACGATGGGCAAGCTCCCGCAAACCCCGCGAGCCAAGAAGGTCATCGAGTACTCGATGGAAGAGGCCCGCAACCTGAACCACAACTACGTCGGCACCGAACACATTCTGCTCGGCCTGCTGCGCGAGCAGGAAGGGGTCGCCGCTCAGGTGTTGATGAACCTGGGGCTGAAGCTGGAAGAGGTCCGCGAAGAGGTCCTCAACCTGCTCGGCCACGGCATCGAAGGCAGCGAAGGGGGCGAGCGCAGCCCGGCGGGCGGATCGGGCGGCGCGGCCGCCGCGGGCGAGTCGAGCAAATCGAGCAAGTCGAAGACGCCGGCCTTGGATAGCTTCGGCCGCGACCTGACCGAACTGGCCCGCCAGGGCAAGCTCGACCCGGTGATCGGCCGCGAGAAGGAAATCGAACGCGCCATCCAGATTCTCTGCCGCCGCACCAAGAACAACCCGGTGCTGTTGGGCGAGGCGGGCGTCGGCAAGACGGCCATCGTCGAAGGCTTCGCCCAGCGCGTGGTCGACGGCGACGTGCCCGAACTGTTGGCCGATCGCCGCATCGTGGTGCTCGATCTGGCGATGATGGTCGCCGGCACCAAGTACCGCGGCCAGTTCGAAGAACGCATCAAGGCCGTGATGAACGAAGTCCGCCGGGCGAAGAACACGATTTTGTTCATCGACGAGTTGCACACGCTGGTCGGAGCGGGCGGCGCCGAAGGGGCGATCGACGCCTCGAACGTGCTCAAGCCGGCTTTGGCCCGCGGCGAAATCCAGTGCATCGGCGCCACCACGCTCGACGAGTATCGCAAGTACATCGAGAAGGACAGCGCGCTCGATCGCCGTTTCCAACTGGTGATGGTCGAGCCGTCGACCAAGCCCGAGACGGTCGAAATCCTCAAGGGCTTGCGAGACCGCTACGAATCGCACCATCGCGTGCAGATCACCGACGACGCCTTGACGGCCGCCGTCGAACTGTCGAGCCGCTACATCACGGCCCGCTGCCTGCCCGACAAGGCGATCGACGTGATCGACGAAGCCGGCGCCCGCGTGCGGCTGAAGGCCATGACCCGACCGCCCGACTTGAAGGAGATCGACGAAGAAGTCGAGCACCTCAACAAAGAGAAGGAAGAAGCGGTCGCCAACCAGGACTTCGAAAAGGCCGCGGCCCTGCGCGATCAGGCCGACAAGCTGAAGAAGAAGAAACAGTCGATCACCCGCGACTGGCGCGAGAAATCGCGCGAGGCCGACGGCGTGGTCGACGAAGAGGTGATCGCCGAAGTCGTCTCGAAGATGACCGGCATTCCGCTGACGCGGATGACCACCGAAGATTCGCTGCGGCTGATGGAGATGGAAAAGGACCTGCACCGCCGGGTCATCAGCCAGGAAGAGGCCATCAAGTCGATCTCGAAGGCCGTGCGGCGCAGCCGCAGCGGCTTGAAAGATCCGAAGCGGCCCACCGGCTGCTTCATCTTCGCCGGCCCCACCGGCGTCGGCAAGACGCTGTTGGCCAAGGCCCTGGCCGAATTCATGTTCGGCGACGAAGACGCGCTGATCCAGATCGACATGAGCGAGTACATGGAGAAGCACAACGTCAGCCGCTTGATCGGCGCCCCGCCGGGCTACGTGGGCTTCGAGGAAGGCGGCCAACTGACCGAGAAGATCCGCCGCCGTCCGTACGCGGTCGTGCTGCTCGACGAGATCGAGAAGGCGCACCCCGACGTGTTCAACATGCTGCTGCAAGTGATGGAAGAAGGCCGCTTGACCGACAGCTTCGGTCGCAACGTCGACTTCCGCAACACGATCATCATCATGACCACGAACGCGGGCGCCGAGGCGATCAAGAACGAGGCGGCTTTCGGCTTCCAGAAGCCCGAGGACGACGCGACCTACGAGAGCATGAAGGGCCGCGTCAACGAGCGGATCGAAAAGGTCTTTAGGCCCGAGTTCCTCAACCGCGTCGACGACGTGATCGTGTTCCGCCACCTGAACGTCGAAGACCTGAAGCAGGTCGTCGACTTGGAGTTGAGCAAGGTCCGCAACCGGCTCGAAGATCGCGGCTTGAAGCTCGTGCTGACCGACGAGGCCAAGAAGTTCCTGATCAAGAAGGGTTCGAACACCGATTTCGGCGCCCGGCCGCTGCGTCGCGCGATCGAGAACTTCGTCGAGGATCCGCTGTCCGAAGAACTGCTCAAGGGCGAGTTCCAAGGCAAGGACACGATCATGGTCGAGGTCAAGAAGGTCGGCGATCAGAAGCAGTTGGTCTTCGAAGGCGTGGTCGGCGAGGGCGCCGAACCGGCTGTCGCTGGGGCCGGCGGCTCAGGAAGTTCGCCGAGCGGGAAGTAATTCCGACAGGCCCTCATTGTGCAATTCAAGGCCGCCGCTTGTTCGTCAGGCGGCGGCCTTTTTGTTGACGCGTTGCTGAGTTTACCGTCATGATTATCAAGCGTCTGCCGCCTGCTTGGCTGAACGCGACAAACGAATCGCTGCGGGAATTACTTGCCTTGCCTCCAAATTGGGATTCGTATGGCGCCAATCCAATTCAAGTCGAAAGCGTGATGGCCGCGATCGATCTTCTGCGCGCCATCATGCGCGACGAGTCGCCGACTCCCGCGGTTGTCCCAACTTCACAAGGTTTTGTGCAACTTGAGTGGCATTGCAATGGAGTCGATCTTGAAATCGAAGTCCTCTCGCTGGGCAAGTATCTAACCTATTTCGAGAACTCCCAAACCGGCGAGAGCTGGGAGCAGGAGATCGACTGGGATTTGAATTCGCTGATTGATTGCATCTCTAAACTTTCGAAGTCAAAACAGGCTACGTAAGAGATGCGCAACGGGGCTTATTCCGACGATCCGACGATTGACGCATGAAACTCCTCTTCGCCATCCCGCGCTATTTCGACCGGGCCGGCGGCGGCCGGCACGCTTCGCTGGCGCCCGATCCGCGGCCGTGAGTGCGGGCGATTGCCGCAAAAACGAGTGATTAAAGCAAGCCTCGTTACAGCCAGCGCCGCATCGACCAGGCGAGACGATCGAGCAATCGCTCAAGCCAACTTCGCTTGCGAACGTCGGCGATGGTGACGCGGCGGCTGTTGCGCAACTCGAAGCGGGCGATGCGGTTGATCGCGGCGGCCATCGGTCGCGAGTGTATCACCGCGATCAACTCGAGGTTGATCTGCAAACTCCGCGGATCGAGATTGCACGAGCCGAGCACCGTCCACACGCCGTCGATCACCAGCACCTTGCTGTGCAGCATGCGGTCTTTGCGCTCGTAGATGCGAATGTCGTGCTTCAGCAGCCGGGCGTAAAGATGTCGCGTCGCCCAGTAGACCGCCGGGACGTCGCTGATCCCGGGAATGATCACGCGCACTTTGACGCCCCGCTTGGCGGCCCGCAACAGGTCGCGCAGCACGCGGCCGTCGGGGATGAAGTAGGCCATCGAGAGCGTAATCGTGTGCCGCGCCCCGCGCAGCAGCGGCGATAGCACCCGGCGCGGCTGGTGATACTTGAACCAAGGGCGGCTGTCGAAAAAATGGATGCTCTCGCTACGGCTTTCCAGCATTTCGCGAACCGCCCAGCGCACGCGCCGCGGCCGCCGGTGCAAGCGGACGCGCTGCCAAATCCGGCGGAACGCCTCGGCCAAATGCTGCTGCTGCGGCCCCTCGAGCCGCACGTGCACGTCGCGCCAACCGGCCGAAGCGGGCAAGTGGCGGGCCTGGGCGTCTGCGACGGTCGCGATGCCGCTTTGATCGACGATGTTCATGCCGCCGAAGTAAGCCGTGCGGTCGTCGATCACGAGCAGCTTGCGATGATCGCGGCGGTTAAGCACCCGCAGCGAGCGAAATTGCCACAGCGATTCCCAGAGGGTGTGGAAGGCGTGAACATGGACTCCGGCCGCCTCCAAGTCTCGAAAAAATGCCGAGGGCGTGCTGGCGCTGCCCACGGCGTCGTAGATCACGCGACAATCGACGCCGGCCGCGGCCCGCTCCTTGAGCGCCTCGGCCACGGCTTGCCCCGCGGCATCGGCCGCAATGATGTAACTCTCGAGCCACACTCGCTGCCGGGCTTGCCGAATGTCTTCGACCATCGCCTTGATCAGCGGCCCCGACGACTCGAAGGTCGTCAACGCCTGGCCCGCCACGCACAGCGCAGCGAGCTCGCCTTCGCGGTGAGCCGAGGGCGGGGCGGCGGACTCGCTCGATTCAAGCTGACTCATGCAGATTCTTGCGGTGCAAATGGCTCTTGGCTTGAGCGGCCAAACTGCCGGCCGCCGCTCGGCTGTTTGTATCTTACTCTGCCCAAACTTGCACGTCCGTCGCCATTGGGGGGCCAAGCTTTGCCACCGTCGAGCGAATGCCCTTTGAAATCGGGCCTTGGCGCGAGGGCGGTTGAGAAAAACGAAACTTTTACGCCCCTGCAAGGGTATAGTTCCCGAAGCGAACCCCGACAATTTCAACGCCTGTGAAGGAGTCGATGATGGACAAAGCACGCAAGAGCTGGCCCTTGCTGGCAACGGTCTGGCTGGCGGCGGCAAGCTACTCGCTGGCCAGCGCGGCGCGGGCTGAAGAGCCGCTCGACGCCTTTCCCGACCAGGCGGCGGCGGTCGCGCGGATCGCTTCGCTAGACAAGTTCGCGGGCGGCTTCAAGGAATTAACAGCCAACCTGGGACCGCTCGGGGCGCTCGCCGGGCCGGGATTGGAGAACGGCTTGAACCAGGCGTTTCAGATCGCCGGCGACGGCCAGGCGCTCGATCGCATGGCCCCGGCTTATCTCGCCGTGTTTCCCCTGGAAAACGAGCGCGAACCGGTCGCTTGGATGGTGCGTGCAGCGGATGAAACGAAATTGCGCCGCGCCGTATTGAAAGCCGGCGCCGAAGAAACATTAACGCCGGAAAAACGCGACGACGGCTTCGAAAAGCTGACCAAGGACGGCCACAGTTGGTATTTCGGCCGCTTCGGCGACTGGACGCTGTACACGAGCAACGAAAACGTCGTCAAGCTGCTGGCCTTCGACCGCGCGCAGGCGAAAACGTTCGCCAGCCTGGTCGAACCGCGAGCCAAGCAGATGTTCGAGGCGGGCGACGGGGCGGTCTTTGTCAACGCCGCGATGCTGGTCGAAAAATACGGCGAAAAGCTGACCGAGGCCCGCGAACGCTTGCTGCGTCGGATCGATTCGCTGCCCGATCAAGCCCTGGGCGGCGGCGGCACGGGCAACGCCAATCCGCAGGCGGCCAAGAAACTGTACAGCAACCTGGCGAACCTGGCGTTCGACACGCTCGGCGACGCGCGCTGGCTCGCCGGGCGCGTGAATCTTACGGCCGCGGGCGTCGAGGCAGCCGCGATGCTGGGCGTACACGAGGCCAGCGGCGCCGACAAGCTGTTGGCGGCCAACCCGCCCTCGCCGCTGGAAAACCTGGGCTTGTTGCCCTCGGGCGCCACGGCCTATTACGGCTATCGAGTCGATTATCAACACTTGCTCAGTCGCACCCTCGACTTCGCCCAGTTGGCCTATGGCGCCGATTCGCCGAACGCCAAGAAGATCAAAGCCGCCACGGAACTGATGCACGAAGCCGGGTTGGGGCCGAAGGTCGGCAGTTTCTCGTTCGTGCCGGGCAAGGGTCTTACGGCATCGACCTTGCAACAGGCCGAACATCCCGAAAAGCTCAACGCCGCCGTCGCTCAGGTGGAGCAGGCCACGGAAGCCAAGACCCCCTCCTACAACCAAACGACCGAGTTAAAGGCCAATGCCGAAACCTGTCAAGGACGTCCGGTCGATTTGCTGACGACGCGTTTTGCCTTCAACGACGTCACCGAGCAAGGCCAGAAAATCAGCCAGAAGTTCATCGAGAAAATATTCGGCGGCCAGTCGCTCGAAACGCGAATCACCACGATCGAAGGCTTTTCCGTGCAGGCGGTCGGCAACGACCCGAAGTACTTGCAGCAGACGCTCGACGGGCTGACTTCGGGCGAAGGCGTGTTGGGTCTGGACGAGGCATTCTCCAAGACCCGCGACCAGTTGGGCGACGAGGCCAATTTGATCGTGCTGTTGAACGCGCCGCGATTCGTCGTGGATATCGTGGGCATGATCCGCGACATTCCGCCGTTCGACATGCTGCTGGCGCGGGCGCCGTTCAACTTCGGCTATCAGCCGCCGGTGTCTTACGCCGGGCTCGCCGTCGGCGCCGAGCCGCAAGCGCTGCGGCTGCAGCTTTATATCCCGGTCGAACAGCCCAAGGGCGTGCTGAGCATCTTCGGGCAGTAAGTGCTCGGGCGGGCTTAAGCCGCCGAGGCGCCGCGAGGCGTCTTGGCGGCGGCAGGAATTCCGAACTCAGGTGGCGAAATTCGGAATTTCCGACTCTGGGGCTTCTTGATTTCCAGCTTTTGAGCAGTTCATTGCCTTCCTCATGGCGCGCCTGACTCGCGATGTGGCGTTTGGATCAGACGCCTCTCCACACCCAACCAGCGATGCGTCACTCCAAACTGCTATTGCCGAGTTTCTCCAGCCGCAATAGGTGATATTTGCTTTTTACCTCGCCCGTAGAGTAGCGAGTTCTAGTTGTTTTCAATAAATCCGCAATATATCGCCGGGGCAAGCCAACGGTGTGCCTCTCGTCGATGACGCCGGTTTCGACAGTCCCCTTTATCTCGCGCAACCCATCGGGGCGCAGCTTGAAGCGGAGCTTGCTTGCGTCCGCCGCCTGAAGAATGCCTTCAATGCAGACTGCTTCCGTTCTCTCGGAGCTGGTTGTCTTGATGGCCTCCTTCAGCTTCCAGAGTTCTTGTCGTTGAACAAGGAGCGAATTGCGAACTTCCGTGCCTCGCCGCCATTCGATGTCAGCTCCCAAACCATGAGTTGCATTGTCCTCAGCCCATTGGTACAGCGCATTGATCGGCCCTGGCCCTAGTTGGTCGGCGAATTCCACGATCTCCTTAGAACTCTCAGCCTTGGCCATCCTAAAAATCGTATTGACCGAGTCGTCAAGAAAGGATTCGCCGAAAAGGTTTCTGTCGGCCCTGATCGTCAACACTACGCCGATCGAGCCAGCGAACGCGTATCCGAATCCAAAGGCTGTTTCTTTGGCAATTGCCGTAGGGATTGTGGCTCGCTGCTTGATCCCGTGTTTCAAGGCGCCGTAGACCACCGACACTAGTCGCTGAAAACCCACAACTGCATTAAAGGCATCCGCCGTTCTGTTGCTTTCGAAATCGTTGAACGCACGATAACGGCACACTTCAATGCCCGCCTCCGCCGCCGCCGCCAAAAACTGCGATTCCAATTGGCTCTGAATACGCACCAGCGATTCAAGATTAGCCGCAATCGACGGATAACCCGGATTATCGATTAGCGCCTGTTCGAGCGTTTTTACCCGCGCAGCTGTAGCATCGAGTCGGTTTCGAATTTGAAGCAAAAGGCTCATGGCATCGCAACCGGCAGCTCGATAACAAATATCCCCTTTGGAATCCCGCAACGGCTTTTGCCAAACCAGTCCGACCAATATCTTCGATCCTCTTCGCTCAGCGAAAAGAGGGGGTGGCCCTTCTGGTATTCTACCCATTTGTACGCATCGCAGGTATGATCCGACCATCGATCCCGGTGCGTGGCCCAATCGACCGTCGCCCTTTTGGCAACGTCAAAATCGTAAATACCCGACGAAACGCGAACGAGGATGTCAGCGTCTTCAGGATCGATCTTTTGCGTCGAGAAGCTGCCGTTGACCCAAACTTCTCCGGTAATTTCGGCTGCACTGAGTTTGAGGATCAGGGCCTCTAGCCCTTCCATGATCCGCCGTCGTGTCGCGGAGCTCGCAAAACAATCAACGCACCTGACTCGCAATTGTGTAAGCGAAACCGGATAGAAGCCTTCTTGCAGAAGAGGCGGGAACTCGGTTTTGAGCGGATAGCCCCCCATAGGGACGAATCATAAGTCGGCTTCCGGCCCGATTCAATAGTGTACCCGAAGCCTCGACCGAGTCGGCGAATCGGGCGCCGTCGCTAATTGCGCCTGACGACCTTCAGCGCGAAACGCAGCGTCGGCAACTCGATCACGTGCTGGCCGATCTTGGTCTTGGCCTTGATCTGCACGATGCGGCGAATGGGGCTGGCTGCGGCGCTGTCGGCGGCTTGAATCGTCAATTCGAATCGTTCGGCGTCCGGCGGGATCGACGCATCGGCGGCCGACAACCCGCGAGGAAGCTGCGAAACCGTTAGCTCGATCGGCACGACCAGCGAAGCGTAATGGTGCAATTGCAATTCCACTTTCGCCGTTCCGCCTTGAGGCACTTCAATCTGCTGCGCCGCCAAATGCACGGCGACGGGCGGGAAGGCCTCGAACTCCAGCGGAAACTCGGCCTTGATCGGCTCCTTGCGGTCGGCGAGCTTCAACGTCCCTGCGACGAGCAACACGTGCTTGCCGGGCGTCAGGTCGGGGGCCGCCGCGAGCTGCAAGTCCGCTTCGTTGCGGTCCGCGGCGATCACTGCCGGCGAGGCCGACAAGCCGGCCGGCAGGTTGAGCAGTTCGATGGTCACGTCGCCGGCATAGCCCTCGCGGCGTTTGACGGCCACGTGCAGCGTTCCGCTGGCGCCGGGCGTCATCACTCCGGCCAGCATGCCCCGCACCGCCAGTTCAGCGCCTTGCTGGCTGACCCCTAGCGCCAACGCCGGCAACTCGCCGGCGGCCGCGCCGCAGCCGGCCAGCGCCGACCAAACGACCGCGTGCTCTGCGAGGCGGACGAAGCTTTGGGCCGGCCCTTGCGCGCCGCCTTCGATTTCTCCGCGGCCGACGATGCGCACCCACGCCGCCGTGCTCGATGCGTCGAAATCCGCCACGAGATTCAGCGTCGCATCGTTTTGACCGGCGGCGATCGTCGCAGGGCTGGCTTGTACTCCTGCGGGCAGTCCTTCGACGGAAAGGGCGATCGGGCCCGTGTAACCATTGCGAAAAGCCCGCACCAGAATCGTCCCCGTGCCGCCGCGATCCATGCTCAGCGCCCCGGCGCCGGCGCCCGTGAATTCGTTCAGCACCTGCGCCCGCTGCTGGGCCGCTTTGGGGTCTCGGGGATTGGAGGGCAAGCCCGGCTGGACGACCAGTTCGAAATCGGCGATGGCGGGCGCAAGCTCGAGCCGATAGGCGTACGACTGCCCGCCGTGGCCGTAGCGGTCTTCGATGGCCAGCACGTAGTCGCCTTCGCCCGGCGCGGCGAATTCGGCCAATACGTCGTCGAGCAGCGGAGGCGGCGCCGCCGGGCGCACGGCTGGCGCTTCGCGAGGCGCCAGCGGCCGATCGTCGGCGGCCAGCAACTCCTTGCCGGTCGAATCGAGAATGACAACTGTCGAATCCAACGGGCTGCCCAGTTGCTGAGCCAGCACGCGAATCGTCAGCTTCTCGCCTTGCTTGGCGTGAAAGCGGACGCAATCGCGGTCGCCCGGCTTCTCGATGCAGCCGTTCAGCGTGACCGGCGCGGCGACCGGCTGGGCCTGTTCCGCGGCGTCGTTGGGCTCTTGTTCGAAGGCTTCGGGGTGCTCGCCGACGGCAAACAAGGCCGGCGCAACCAAAACGTCGTCGCCGTAGGGAATTTCCAACGCTCGACGCCGCCAGGCGATCTCGCCCGTCAGATCGACTTCATAGACGACCGGCTGCGGCAAGCTGCCGCCCGAGAAGGTCACGGGCGTCTTCACGCCCCGCTGCCCGCCCAAGGGAAACATCCGCGCGGCGAACGGAATTGGGCCGATCCGCAGCCGATACACGCTGGCCGCCGAGCCTTGGTAAGTTTGCTCATGAACACGCAACAGGTACGTTCCGGCCGCCGGAAAAACGTACTCGAAGTGCGCCTCCTGGCGGGCGCCGCGAAGCGTAACGTCGCGGTGCAGCGTGCGTCCCGTGGCGTCGTAGAGGGTCAGCACCGGAAACGTCGAGGAGCCCAGGCGGCGAGCTTCGACTTCGAAGACCAGCCGCTCGCCGGCAGCCGCCTCCAGGCGATAATAATCGACGTCCGTTTTTTCCAGCACGCCGCAAACGCCGACGGGCGCCTTGACGGCGTTTGCCTCGGCCGGCAGATTATTCGGTTCCTGCTCCGTCGCTTGCGGCCAGGCGTCGATAGCCAGCAGCTTAGGGTTCGAAAGACCCGCCTTCGAGAGCAAGTGAATCGCGTGGATGCCGGGCGGGGCATCGGCGTCGGCTTGCAGTTCGAGTTTGGCTTCCTTCTCGCCTACCGAAATCACCTTGGCCAGCCGCAGCCCCGGCGGCCCCAAAATGCCGCTCAGGCCCTCCAGCCGCTCGCCGTTGGCCACGATCTCGACCGTGCGGCCGCGCTGGACGCCGGCCGGAAAGATCCGGTTTACGGCGGGCGTATCGTTGCGCACTCGCTGCACGAGGACTTGCGCCGAAACATCCGGGCACGACGCGGCCGCGATCGCCGCCAAAACGCAGGTTGCCGCGATTCGCAGACTGTTGAAGGCCATCGACTTCGGGTCCAGCGAGAGTTTGCCGGTAAGGGGGATGTGCGCCAGATGCACAACGACAATATCTATATCCCTGTTCGCCGCCTGGAGTTTCAATATTCGAAGCCCGGCGTCAAAAAGTCGCATCGCGAGGCTTCGCGGCGCGCAGCCGCAATCAGGCGGCGGCCGTCCGGCTTTATTCGATCGGCGCCGAGGACCGCTTGGCCGCCGCTAAGTCAGACGGCGAGGAAACGGCGGGCGGATCGAGCCGAAGATCTCGCCGTGCGATGCCCGACGGCAAGCGAATGCGTCCCAGGTCGCCTCGCCGGTGGTGCATGACGTACATCGCCGGCGGCGCTCCCGCGGGCTGCAAATACAACACGCCGTCGCCAGGCGTGGCCAGCGCGACGCGGAAACGCCCTTCGGCGTCGGTTTTCGTGCGCGCAAACGCGCCGTATTCCCACGGCTTTCCGTCGCCTTGCGAATAGGCCAGCACATCCACGCCGGCCGCCGGCCGCCCAGCAAAAGTTTCGAGGACGCCCGTCACCGGTTCGCTACGCCGCAAGGCGATCTGTGCGAAGAACGGCCGGGCGCCCGACGGCTTGCGATCTCGCAACGCGTCGATCGCACAGCCCATTCCGCCCTGCGGCGCAAAGCCGGGATGTTCGACGTCGAATTCCACGTACAGCCAGCCCTTGGCGAGTTGCTCCTTCGAAATCATGAACGAATAGTCGCCTTCTGCATCGGCCTGATGGCGAGTTTCTTGTAGCACGCGATTTCCGCCGGGGCCGAGTTCCCGGCGTCGCACGACAATGGTCGCGCCCTCGATCGGCTTGCCCGTATCGTGGTCGATAATCCGGCCGCCCAAGGAAAGCGGTTGGGGATCAGCCGCCGCATCCATCGCCGTCGCAGTAAGGGCTGACGCGGGCCGCGACTGCGAAACGGCCCGGCGGTTTTCATCGGCGCCGAGCCGCAGACTCGAGACGCCCATCGCCAGCGCCACGGTTGCCAAGGTGAAGGCGCCATTCCAGGCCGTGCGGCAGCGGCGTTCGAGCGGCTCGCGGCGTTTGACGAGCATCACGACGCGGCGATAAAGATTCGAGCGACGGTCGCCGAATCCCAGGGCCGGCGCCGGTTGGGCCGTCAAACGCCGCCGCGCGACCGCCAGCAAGTACTCGGCGTAATCTTCGACCGCGGCGCCTTGTTCCGCCGCGCGAGCGTCGGCCAGGTAATCCTGGCACAAACGCAACTGCCGTCGCAAACTCCAAAACAACGGCTGGTAGAAAAAAGCGAATTGCGCAAGCGCCGCCAAATACCAAACCCTGGCGTCGCCGCGCTCGACGTGGCTCCATTCATGCGCCAAGCAATAGCGCAGCGCCGCCGGATCCTGCCCGTCGCAAAGGTTTTCGGGCAGCACGATCACCGGTTTTCGCCAGCCGAACACGATCGGCGCGTCAAGGCGCGGACTGGCCAGCAACGTCACGCGCGCCGCGTCGGACCCCGCCAACTCGGCCAAAGCCTGCCGCGCCGTCAAAGGGGCGGGACGAGCGGTTTGGGCCAGGCATCGCAAATTGTAGGCGCCCAAAGCCCATCGCAAGAACAAACCGGCGGCGGCCAGTGCATAGACGACCAGCGCGGCTTGCTTGAGCGCGCGAGGCGTCCACGGCATGATTGCTGCGACCGGGCCGAACGCGCTGGCGCCCTCGCGAATCGAGATGGGGAAAGGATGCCTCGAAGACGCTACAGCCGGTTCGCGACTGGGCGAGGGTGAATGGGCGTCGGCGGCCGGGACGTTATCCTTCCAGCCGAGATCGAGCCCGCCCAGCGACCAGCCAGGAGCGCCTGGCAAAAAACCGAGGCCAGGCGCCGCAAAACTGGCCAATAGCGCTAATTCGATCAGCCGCAAACGTTGGACGGGCTGGCGGCGCCAGGCGAGGGCAAGACAAGCGCAACCGTACAGGATCAAACTGCCGAGGGCGGACTGGATCAGCCATTGCCAACAAAGCGCCTGCCAAGCCATGCCATTCGCCCTCGCACCGTGCCCCCGAAACCACTGTGCCCCCGAAATGCCCCGCGACCCCGAAATGCCCCGCGACCCCGAAATGCCCCGCTCGGCCGTCGCGTTCGAATCATGGCTCAAGTCGGACAAAACATTGCGGCTTGCAGCAACCGGCCAGATTCGTCCGTTTCGGCGGCCAGCGGCGGCGTTTTACCCTGTCGCGGCGTTTTACTCTGTCGCGGCGTGCCGCGAAAGAACAATCCGGCGGCCGTGGCGAACCGCAGCGCCGCTTCGCTGTCGCCTGCACCACGGTTCATCTTATCGAGTAGCTGCTCGGCAAGCGAGCGCCCTTCAGGCCAACGCACTTCGAAAATCGTATGCGTCTCGGCCAACAGTTCGTAAGCTCGACCGCGAGCCAACCCCAACTGGCGGGCCGCGTAACCCAGGCCGCGGCGATTTGGGCTGAGCCGATCTCGCAGCAAGTCGACGTGCGTCTCTCCGCCGTCGACGCCGAGTTGTTCGAGCAAAGGGGCGACGAAGAAGGCGTCGATTTCTTCCACGCCCGGCGGTGTATCCTGTTCCAGGCGAAATAAGAGCCAGCGCTGGAGCCGGGTGGCAAAACGAGGCGACAGATGCACGCTCAGGTGCGGCTGCTCGTCGACGCGAAGCAGCAATTGGTGCAGTCGGGCGCAGATCTCCAAGATGGCCGCGACTCGCTTCTCGCCATGGCTCTTGCGTTCTCGGATCTCGGCTAGGCTCAGTTCTAAATAAGCGTTGAAGCGAGTGCTCCACAGCGTGCGAGGCAGCCGGCGCAGGCTTTCGGCAAAACGCCCCAACGGCTCGCGGCCCAAGCCGTGCTGGCGAATCGTGGCGCGGCATTGCTCCCAGGCGGCTTCGGAGATCTGCTCGGCCACAGTCGCCGCCTGCGGGGCGACCGTCGTAGCGTCGGCGCACGCCGCAGACGCTGTGTTTGGCCCCAACTCAACCGCGCGCCCGAGCAAATTGATAAGAATTCCCAGCTTCTTGGGACCGATGCCAGGCACGGCCTGCAACTGGTCCAAAGGAGTGTTGATGAGTTCTCGGATCGAGCGCCGGATCAAGGCCAGCGGCAGATGGCGGTCGCTAGACACGGCATAAAACGCCAACGCCCGATCCAAGCAATCCGCGAATCGCGGTTCCAGCAATTGTTTCCGCACGCTCTCAAAGCGAAGCGTGAGTTGGAAATCGGTGACCACGGACCTCGAAGTCTTGTTCATCCCGCGCGCATCCTTCTCCGCCCCGTCCCGGATGTCGGTTCGGCTTGAAGCGGAACCAACGCAACGCCGTCCACCTAACAGAATAACTTAGGTGAGTTTAGCAACCCCCCGAAGGCCGGTCAAGCATTTTCACCTATCAAAGTAGGCGATTAGCTGTTGAGCGTGCGGCCGGCGACGGCCAAGGCCGATTCTTTGAGGGCTTCGGCCAGTGTCGGATGAGCGTGGCAAGTCCGCGCCACGTCTTCGCTGCTGGTGCCAAAGGAGATGGCCGTCGCGGCCTCGGCGATCAACTCGCCCGCGTGCAGGCCGAGGATGTGAACGCCCAGGATGCGGTCGGTTTCGGCGTCGGCCAGCATTTTGACCTGGCCTTCAGAGTGCCCGGCGGCGCGAGCCCGACTGTTGGCGCGAAAGTGGAACACGCCTTTGCGGTACTTGACGCCTTGCTGCTGCAACTGCTCTTCGCTGCGACCGACCGAGGCGATTTCCGGCTGCGTGTAGACGACATTGGGGATGCAATCGTAGTTGACATGGCCATAGCCGGTCACGATCCGCTCGACGCAGGCAACGCCTTCTTCTTCAGCCTTATGGGCCAGCATCGGTCCGGGGATCACGTCGCCGATGGCAAAGACGCCCGGCGCGGCGGTTTCGAAATGATCGTTGACCTCGATCCGTCCGCGATCGTCGGGCTTCAGGCCGATCGCATCCAGGCCGAGTCCCTCGGTGTTGGGCGCGCGGCCGACGGCGACCAGCACTCGGTCGGCTTCGACGGGCGGCGCGCCGGCGCATTCGACGAAGCACCGTTCGTCCTCGACGCGGGCCCCCACGACTCGCGTGCCGAGCCGGAACTCGAGCCCTTGTCGGGCGAGAATCTTCTGGGCCTCGGCGGCGATGCCCGCGTCCAGCTCCGGCAGAATCCGGTCGAAATACTCCAGCACCGTGACCTTGGCGCCCAACCGCCGCCACACCGATCCGAGTTCCAGGCCGATCGCGCCGGCGCCGATCACCACCAGCCGCTCGGGCACGGCGTCGTACGACAAGGCCTCGGTGCTCGTGCCGATCTGCCGGCCGTCGAACTCCACGCCCGGCAAGTCGCGCGAACGGCTGCCGGTGGCAATCAGAATCCGCTCGGCCGAGAGTTCCGTTTCGCCGCGGGCGAACTTCAGGCTCAAGCGGCCCGGGCCGACGAACCGCGCGTGCCCTTCGAAACGCGCGATCTTGTGCTTTTTGAACAATTCGCCGATCCCGCGCGCGAGCCCCTCGACGATCTTTTCTTTGCGCGCCAGCATCGTCGCCAAATCCAGTTCGATTTGGCCCAGCCGCACGCCGTGCGCCGCAAAACTCTGCTTCGCTTCCCAAAACAACTCGCTCGATTCCAACAGCGCCTTGCTCGGGATGCAGCCGATCCGCAAGCACGTGCCGCCCAGGGCGGGCTCTTTTTCGATGCAGCCGACCGTGAGGCCAAGTTGCGCCGCGCGGATGGCGGCCGTATAGCCGCCGGGTCCGGCGCCGATCACGATCAAGTCGAAACGGTTCGTTGCGTCTGTCACGGGGAGGAAGGAATCGGAAGTAGGGAGCCGAAGCGTAAAAAGCTGGCTCTTTCGCAGAATCTATCGGTGGCTTTGGCGCTGATTTGCGGGGCCGCGGTTGCGTTTTCCAGTTGGCTATAGAGCAATAGAAGCGGGGACGCCTCGAGTCGGTTATAGGGTTGGGTGTCGTATTAACCCCATCCTTTTCCGAATTGCAGAAGGTCGTCCCCGTGAACAAGAGCAAAGCGTATCGCGC
>DATKRK010000374.1:0-37005 GCA_035532215.1 Pirellulales bacterium
TCGACGCAATCGAATCAACCCGCGCGTCATCAAACAAAAAGTCTCGAAGTGGCCAAAAAAACGGCCCCAGCATCGCGGCCCCCGTCCGCCGACGAAAACCTTTATGCAGTCCGTCGTTTTGACTAATTGAACGGTATTGCGTTTAACCTTGGGTCGAGGACGGGCCTTCTATATCCCGGATACCACGATGAGATGTTGGCACTCGGTTACGATAATTATGGCGTAATCGGTTGGGAAGCTTTGAAAGACAAAGTGTTCACGATAGACTTCGATAGGGGTACGGTTCGTTTCCTTGAACGCGCGACCGGAGACCTCGGCGCAGCCCTGCCATTGAGACAACATAAAGGCTCGCTTTCCGTCGTAGTAGATATCGAAGGACTGGGCTCCGAAGAATGTTTGATTGAGACCGGGCATTGCAGGTTCAACGCAGGTTGTCTTCGGAAGGCGGCTTTCGATAAGCTGCTTGCCCAAAAACTCCTGTTTCCCGTTCACAGCCAGAAAGAGACAGCGGGTGCGTTTGGCCGAGAAGTGCCGCTTAGGCTGGGGAAAGTGCGGCGATTTGCTCTCGGTAAGTACACCCATCATGGTCTTGTAGTAGAGGATACACAGGCGAAGAGCAGCAGCATTGGGCTGGCTTATTTGTCGCGGTATTTAGTAACGATCGACGGGCCGCGTTCAACCATCTATTTACGGCCAGGAAAGCAGTTCGATCGCGTAGATCGTTACGATCTAAGTGGCGTCACCTTGGCGAGGGTTGACAAAGAGATTGTGATCGTTACACGGGTGATCGCGCAAAGTCCTGGCGAGGCGGCTGGGTTGAGGCATTTCGATGAGATCATCGCGATCGACGACTCCGCGGTAAACCAAACGTCGCTATTCGAATTATACCGTTTACTTGCCGAGCCGGGACAACGGCGCGTAGCATTTCGACGAGACGGCGTGGAAAGGCAGGTCAGCCTTGTCTTATTGAATCAGCCCGGCGCCCCCAGAGGGCGCGGAAACGGTGTCGGGAACCGTTGATTTCAAATCGCGAGACCGACAGGGACTCGCGGGTTCGCGATTTCACTTACGACAACCTGCACCGCGAGACCTCGGAGCAGTGGATGAGCGGCGGGACCGCGATCTACACGATTTCGTACAGCTACGACGCCGCCAACCAGGTGACGAGCGCCAGCGATCCCGATAGTTCCTACGCGTACCAATACGATGATCTTGGCCGCGTGACGAGCGTCGACAACAACGGCACGCCGGGAGTGCCCGACGTGGTGCTGGCGAGCCAGTACGATGCCATCAACGACCGCACGCAGCTTGCCGCCACGATCGCCGGCACGGCCGATTTTGTGAACACCTACCAATACGACGCCGATCAGCGGCTGACGCAACTCGTGCAGCAAGGCCAAACGGGAGGCAACCCCGTGCCCACCAAGGGGGCGAACCTCTCGTAGAACGCGTTAGGCCAATTGACTTCGATCTTCCGCTCGAACTTCTTCGGCGACGGGCCGCGGCCGGACATCGCGACCTCGACGTTCTCCTACGATGCCGGCAATCGGTTGACCGAGATTGCCTACACCTACAACGGCGGCCCGGCGATCGACGCCTATTCGTGGACGTATGACGCGGCGAATCGCGTCACCAGCATGACCACCACGACCGATGGCACGGCGACCTACAGCTACGACAATACGAACCAAGTCACCGGGGCCGGTTACACCGGGAACGGACAGCCGGCCAACGAGTCGTATTCCTACGATTCCAACGGCAACCGCACGAACACCGGCTACGCGACCGGTACGAACAACCTGCTCACGAGCGACGGCACGTTCAACTACGCCTATGACGCCGAAGGCGATCGCACTTCGCGGACGCGGATCTCGAACAACCCGGCCAACGACTATCTCACGACCTACGCGTGGGACTATCGCGACCGCCTCACCGACGTCGATTTCTACAACAACTCCAGCGTCCTCACCTCGCACGTCCACTACACGTATGACGTGTTCGACCACCGCATTTCCAAATCGCTCGACGCGACCGGCTCGGGCAGCTACAGCCGGATCGAATACTACGTCTACGACGGCAACGACGTCGCCCTGGACTTCGTCGATCCCGACGGCGCCGGTCCACTGTCAGTGGCGCTGGCAACCCGCTACCTGAACGGACCAGGCAACGCCGGGGCGACTGACCAAGTGTTCGCCCAGGAAGACGCGTCGACCGGGAATGTTCTTTGGTTGTTGGCCGACAATCTCGGCACGACCCGCGACGTGGTCGACAACTCCAGCACGCTGGCGGCCCACTACGTCTACAATTCGTTCGGCCAGTTGGTCAGCGGCCCGACGAACGTGACGTCTTATCTCTACGCCGGCCAGATGTGGGATGCCGATGTGGGCTTGCAGTACAATTGGCATCGGTGGTACGACCCTGCGGCTGGACGATGGATAAGCCAAGATCCGAGCGGATTCCGCGCCGGCGATCCCAATTTAAGCCGCTACGTTGGCAACCGCGCCACAAGCGATGTCGACGCGGCCGGCTTGGCAGCGGAAGAACTGATCGCGCAAGAAGAACTTGCCATGGCCCAGGCACAAGCACAGGCGCAACAGCAACAACAGAAAAAGAAACTATTTCAAGGATTGATTTTGCAAAAGATCGACCAAGGAGCAAAGAAATTGGCTGAAAGTACTATAACATTCGTAAAAAACATTGGGTCGGGGAATAATTTTCCGAAAGTTAAAGAGTGGACGGCCGAGGGGCTGTCGAGGCTTGGCGAAAGGATAACAGCGATTTCGGAATGGGTAGGTGACTTTAAGAGAATGGGGGCTCAGCTAAACATACAGATCGGTATACTAAGCAATTTGAAAGACGACGTCGCCGGATTCGTGTCCGGATATTTCAACGGAGAGAAGTCGCTGGAAGAAGATTGGGAGAAACTTAGAGAATTTATGGAAGATTTCAGCGATTCTAGCCAGAAAAATGGAAAATAGTTTTTCACGGATGATCGCAGCGATGGTCAATCAATCTATATATCAGCCTGCCTTGAATGCTCGAACAATGTCTCCACTCGTAACGAGTTCTGCCTGGCCACATGTAGCATCGTAAGACGAGATGAAGGCGATTGGGGTGAGCAATGTAGATTTGAGTTGTGAGAATCCATTCCCGGCAGTGCAAGTGCGGCATCTCGCTCGGAACGGCCGTTTATCGCGCGTCGGAGCCCTCTTTGCTGACCGCGCCTTCGGACTGAGGGCTGAGAACGAGTAGTACCCGATAGAGGCGAATCATCAGCTTGGACGGCGCTCGGTCGACTGCGCGATCACTGTCTTGCCGAGCTTCGTCGTGACGACCCAAGGCACTTTTTAGCTGGGCACGGGCAACGTAGCGCTCCGCGGTCTTCGGATCCAGGCGAATGGCTTCATCAAGATCTGCAATGGCTCGCTGGTAATCTCGATTTCGCTGCCACACCGCTGCGCGGGCCGAATAATTTTGGGCGTCTCTAGGGGCAATCTTGATCGCCTCCGTAAAGCTCTCAGCTGCGTCATCCAGATCTCCAACTTCAAATAGGATGCGCCCAAGACGGTAGCGCACTTCTATAAACCTGGGCTCCCGACGTACCGCCTCCTTGTACGCCTGAATCGCCTCTGGCCTGCGGTGCATGCCGTCGTAGCAAAGGCCCCGACCATAGTCTGTCCTAGGGCATTCCGGATAGATTCGGGCTGCGGCTTCAAAGTTAGCGAGGGCAAGCTCATGTTTATGCTGTCTAGCTAAATCGCAAGCGCGGATACAAAGTTGCGCAGCAAGTTTTCGGCAATTCTCGTGCTCCCGCTCAGATAGAGCGTCGGGAGCGCGGATTTCATCTGCGGCTATGCCGGGGGCACCGCTTGCCGATTCGGGAGCGAGGCTTGGCCGCGGCGCGTCAGCGCCTAGCGCCGTCAGCGTGATCATAGCATAAAGCGCCAAAGAAACTGCATACGCCTGTATTCGCAAAAGCATTGAGCTGCCTCTCTAGCTACCGAGTCGGCATAGCTTGATTAGATTGTGGTGATGGCGGCGTGCGGCAAAGTAATAGCACTCAACCCCAATATTGCCAATATCGATCGATCGCGAATCCAAAGTCTAGGAAAACCCACGCACTCCCATCCAGGGGGGTATGGGGGTGTGGGTCATGCACGTCCAACCGGGCTGCATGCCAGTTTTTGCAATTTTCGAGCGACAGTCCGGATGGTTTGGGGCGGCACGTAAAACGGCAGCCGGGACGGCTTTGAAGATGGCAGACGAGCCGCGACTGTCCGCGGGCGGTCAAATGCCGCCGGGCTGGGCGTCAACCTGGCGGCTACGATCGTCGTCTGGCATTGGCAATTCGACGATCGCTTCGTCTTCGCCGACGACTTTCTGATGTTCGTCCAGGCCAACCTGATCGCCGGCGCCGCGGTGGCTCTGTTGTGGCTTGCCGCGCACGAGCGGATGTACGCCGACCGGCTGCTCTCGATCTCGGCCGGCCCGCTGTTGGGGCTGCAGATTTCGCTGTTGGCGTTGGGCAACCTGCTCGCGCTCGGCATACCGTTGGCCGAACTGGTGATCGAACCGGGCCGCATCGCGGGCAGCCTGGTGCAAGCCGGCGGCCGTAGCGGCGCCCTGGCCTGGCTGCTGGGCGGCGCGGCGATCGGCATCTATTGCCACAAGGTCGCCCGCCGCGAACTGCCGCATATCGTGACCGCGCTGTTGCTGGGGCTGGGCGTGCTGGCGGCCGGCGCCGCGGCGGCTTGGCATGCCGAGCCTTGGGCGCCGTATCACGTACTGATGGCAGCCTGGACGGCGAGCGGCTTCGTGCTGTTGGCCGTCGTCTGGGGCGCCGCGCCGCGAGCGGCCTGGCTGAATTCGCTGCAAAGAGTCGAAGCGATCGTCGCGTCGATCTCGACCGTCGAGTTCCTCGTGGCTGCCTTGTCGTTGCGGGCCGCCTGGGACGATCCGGCGCGCCCCTTCTGGTCGATCGGCGCAACCGTGTCGGCCGGCTTGCTGGCGGCGATCGCGGCCGTCGGCTTCCGCAAGCCCGACCATAAGTACGTCTCCGGCATGCTCATGAATCTGGCGATCGTCTGGGCGGCGATCGCGGCCGGCCGCAGCCTGAAAGTCGATTTCTGGCTGCTGCAGCTCGCGGCCCTCGGCGTCCAGGCCGTCGTCTGGTCGCTGTTGGGCCGCTGGCTCGACCGCCGGCAAGGCGCCGAAAGCCGCGGCGAACTGCCGCCCTTCGAACATGTCGCCACAGCGCTCTCGGCGATCCTGGTTTGCTGGACGGTCCTCTACAACGTGCTCCGCGCGGCGGGCTGGATTCCGGGCGAGCTTGCGACGGCGATGCCCTTCGACCTGGCGATGACGCTCGACGCCGGCCCGTCGCGCTGGGTCACTGCCTTGGCTTGGGCTGCTTGGGGCGCCGTAGCGGCGGCGATCGTCGCGCTGCTGCGCGATGCACGAACCCGCTTTCGCTGGCAGGGGCTGTATGCAATCGGCCTGGCCGGCGCGGCTTTGGCCGTCGAGCGCACCGCAGGCAGTCCGCTGCGGCTGGCCGAAGCGCTGGCCGTGGCGATCTCGGGCTATCTCTTGTTGGCGACCTTGCTCGAACGGTTCGCGGGCCAGTTCAAGCTGCTCCCGGCTGCGCCGCGACCTGGAGCCGACGCGACGCCGAACGAGTCGAACTGGTTTTCGCCGGCGCAGTTCGCCTTGATGCTGGCGATGAGCGGGCTGAGCCTGTGGGTCGTGCTGCATCCGACGCCGCCCGTCGATCGCCTGCCGGGCGGCATCGCGGCGGCAACGTTGTTGGCGCTGGCCCTGCTCGAAGCAACCAAATCGCAGCCAGCCCAGGGCGCCGTCTGGAGATTCGCCGTGCTGTCGCTGGCGACCGTGACGGCGGCCGAAGCGGGCTGGATCGCGCTCGTGGGCGAAGGCGGAATCTTCTGGCTGCACCGCGAGATCGTGTTGGCTGCGGCGTTTTTCCTGGCGATGCTGGCCGGGCAGTTCGCGTTGCCGAAGCTCTGGCCGCGGGCGACTGAATGGATCGAATCGGCCCGCACCGCGTCGATCGCCTTCGGCGGCTTGCTGTTGCCGCTGCTGGCAATCGTGTTGATGCAAGAATGGAACTGGCACGTCGCGGCGGTCGGCGTCGAGATGTCGCCCTTCGCCGTCGCCGCCGTGGCCGCCATGCTGGCCGGCCTGACGGCGCTGGCGATCGCGTACGCCGTGCTGCCGCAGCGCGACCCGTTGCGGCTTTCGCTGCGCGGCCGCACGGTCTATGTGTACGCCGCCGAATTGCTGGCCTTGCTTATCGTGGTCCACATTCGCACGACCGTACCCCGATTGTTGCCGATCGGCATCGTCGAAAGATATTGGACGTTGATCGTGATGCTCGTGGCTTTTGCGGGCGTTGCGCTCAGCGAGTTGTTCCAGCGGCGGCGACTGAGCGTGTTGTCGGAACCGCTGGCGCGCACGGCGCTCGTCGCGCCGCTTATTCCCGCGTTCGGCCATTGGCTGAAGCCGGCCCTGAATATCGACGCCGAGGCGGTGCTGTTTCTGGTCGCGGCGTTCTACGGCTTGCAAGCGACGCTGCGGCGATCGTTGTTGCTGGCCTCGCTGGCGGTCGTCTCGGGCAACGCGGCTTTGTGGCTGCTGTGGCAACGGCTGGGGCTCGACTTCCTGCACCACCCGCAGCTTTGGCTGATTCCGCTGGCGCTGGTCGTGCTCGTCGCCGAGTCGTTCAACCGCGATCGCTTGGGCCCGCAGCAAGCCGGCGCGGTGCGTTACTGCGCGCTGGCGGTGATTTACGTTTCGAGCACGGCCGACGTCTTTATTTCGCATTTGAGCCTGCCGCTGGCGTTGGTGCTGATGGGCTTGTCGGTGGCCGGAGTGCTGGCTGGGATCCTGCTGCGGGTGCGATCGTTTCTGTACTTGGGCGTGTCCTTTCTGCTCGTCGATCTGAGCTTGATGATCTATCATGCGGCCTTCGACCGAGGGCACATTTGGGTCTTCTGGCTGTCGGGCATCGCCGCGGGCTTGGCGATCCTGGTCTTGTTCGCCGTCTTCGAAAAGCGGCGCAACGACGTGCAACTGGCGATGGATCGGTTCAAGCAGTGGAGCTAACGCACTGTCCGTCGTGAATCGACGCACGTGCAAGAGATGGATGGCTGGGTCTGAGCCTAGTGCATTGTCAGGTCTTACTTTTGGGGCAGGCGGGTGGCTGGCGGCTGAGCCTCGGCGAAGCCCCAGTTCGCAGGGGTATCGCTTCGCACTGCCGCCAGCCACCCCCGCTGCTTGAAATTGCTAACCCCAATTCCTAGACCTGACAATGCACCAGGCGAAGGCCCAGATCGCTGGGGCATCGCCTAGGCTCTGCCGCCAGGCGCCCGTCGCACAATCGCGGGCGCGTCGTGGCCCGGTAAAAACAAAACCCCCGGCGTTCGAGCCGGGGGTTTTGGTCGACGATCTTGCAGTTCGAGGGAGCCGAAGGTTACGGCGCCCGCCCTGTGGCTACCGCTTCGCAGCTTTGGCCTTCGCCTTGGCCACGGCCTTTTCGGCGACGGCGGCTTGGGCGGCGGCGAGCCGGGCGATGGGCACGCGGAATGGCGAGCAACTGACGTAGTCCAGGCCGATCTGATGGCAGAACATCACGCTGGCCGGGTCGCCGCCGTGTTCGCCGCAGATGCCGACCTTGAGCTTCGCCCGCGAGCCGCGGCCTTTCTCCACGCCTTGCCGCATCAACTCGCCCACGCCGTCGCGGTCGATCGTCTGGAACGGATCGGCCGGCACGATGTCGTGTTCGCGGTAGTAATTGATGTAGCCGACATAGTCGTCGCGGCTCATGCCGAGCGTGGTCTGCGTCAGATCGTTCGTGCCGAAGCTGAAGAACTCGGCGTGCTCGGCGATCTCGTCGGCCCGCACCGCGGCGCGGGGCACTTCGACCATCGTGCCGACCAGGTACTCGACCTTGACGCCCTTTTCGGCGAACACCTGTTCGGCCGTCTCGCGGACGAGCTTCGCCTGGTCCTTGAACTCGGTCGCGAAGCCGACCAGCGGAATCATGATCTCGGGCAGCACCTTCGTGCCGTCTTTCTGCACGTCGCAGGCGGCCTCGATGATCGCCCGGGCCTGCATCCGCGTGATCTCCGGATAGACGATGCCCAAGCGGCAGCCGCGATGCCCGAGCATCGGGTTGAACTCGTGCAGTTCCTGCACTCGGCGAGCGATCGTTTCGGCCGAGACGCCGATCTTCTTGGCCAGCTCTTCCTGTTCGGCCGCCTGGTGCGGCAGGAACTCGTGCAGCGGCGGATCGAGCAGGCGGATCGTCACCGGGCGGCCGTCCATGGCGCGGAACAACCCGTCGAAGTCCTCGCGCTGGAAGGGCAGCAGCTTGGCCAAGGCCCGTTCGCGTCCTTCGACCTCTTCGGCCAAGATCATCTCGCGGAATTCGTCGATGTGGTGGAAGAACATGTGTTCGGTGCGGCACAGCCCGATGCCTTCGGCGCCGAAGGCGATGGCCTCCAGGGCCTGCTTCGGCTCGTCGGCGTTGGTCCGCACTTTGAGCCGGCGATGCTGGTCGACCCAGGTCATCAGTTGGGCGTAGCGGCCGAAGGTTTCGGCCTGCGAGGCGTCGAGCGTCTTGCCGATCAGCACCTGCAAAATCTCGCTGGGCCGCTCCTGGACCTCGCCCGCGAAGACTTCGCCCGTGAAGCCGTCGATCGAAATCCGATCGCCTTCCTTGAGCACCTTGTCGCCAACCGTGACGGTTTTCGTGCGATAGTCGATCTCCAGATCGCCGCAGCCGACGATGCAGGCCTTGCCCATCTGCCGGCTGACCAAGGCCGCGTGCGAGCTGGCGCCGCCGAAGGCCGTGAGAATGCCCTTGGCGATCTTCATGCCCCGCAAATCTTCGGGACTGGTCTCGCGGCGGACGAGAATCAGCTCGACCTTGTTGTTCTTCAGCCAGGCCTCTTCCGCGTCGGAGGCGTGGAAGCAAATCTGGCCCGAGGCGGCGCCGGGGCCGGCGTTGATGCCCTTGGCCAACAGCCGGCCCTCGTCCAAGGCGGCTTTCTTCGAGGCCGGGTCGTAGATCGGCTGCAACAGTTGATTCAAATCGTCGGCCGGAATCCGCTTCGCGCTGAGCGCCTGCTCGCGCGAGATCAGCCCTTCGTTCACCAGGTCGACGGCGATCCGCACGGCGGCGAAGCCGGTGCGCTTGGCGTTGCGGGTTTGCAGCATCCAGACGCGCCCCTTCTGCACCGTGAATTCGAGGTCTTGCACCTCTTTGTAGTGCTTTTCCAGCTTGCGGCCGATGTCTTGCAACTGCTTGAACGACTTGGGCATGTCATGTTCGAGCGTCTCCTCGATGCGCTTGGGGGTGCGGATGCCCGCTACGACGTCTTCGCCTTGAGCGTTGATCAAATAATCGCCGTTCAGGCCCGGCGTGCCCACGGCCACGTTGCGCGTCAGGGCCACGCCCGTCGCGCAATCGTCGCCCAGGTTGCCGAAGACCATCGCCTGCACGTTGACGGCCGTCCCCCAGTCGTGTGGAATGCCGTAGGTGCGGCGATAGACCACGGCCCGGTCGTTCATCCAACTGCCGAACACGGCGCCGATGGCGCCCCACACCTGGTCCATCGGCTCGGTCGGAAAGTCTTTGCCCGTGCCTTGCTTGATCGCGTATTTGAACTCGGCGACCAACTCCTTGAGCTGCTCGGCCGAGAGTTCGTGGTCGTGCTTCACGCCGGCCTGCTGCTTTTTGGCGTGCAGCAGCTCTTCGAACGGGTCGTGGTCTTCCTTGGTCTTGGGCTTCATGTCGAGCACCACGTCGCCGTACATCTGCACGAAGCGGCGGTAGCTATCCCAGGCGAAACGCTCGTTGCCCGACTGCTTGGCCAGGGCCTCGACCGTCTGGTCGTTGAGCCCGATATTGAGCACCGTGTCCATCATGCCCGGCATCGATTCGCGGGCGCCCGAGCGGCAGGAAACCAGCAGCGGATTGGTCGTCGAGCCGAACTTGGCGCCCATTTCCTTTTCAATCTTGGCCATGGCCTGATCGACCAGCTTTTTCAGCTCGGGCGGGTAGCTGCGCTTGTGGTCGTAGTAATAAGTGCAGACGTTCGTGCCGATCGTGAAGCCAGCCGGCACGGGCAGGCCGATTTTGGTCATTTCGGCCAGGTTGGCGCCCTTGCCGCCGAGCAGGTTCTTCATGCCGGCGTTGCCGTCGGTGCCGTTGGGGCCGAACGTAAAGACGTATTTTTCGCTCCCCGAGCGAGAGGCTTTCTTGGCGCCTTTTTTCAGCTTTTGGCCGTTGCTCTTGGCGTTTTTGCCGAGGGCCGACTTGACCAGTTTGGTCTTGAGCCCCTTGGATGGCGCGGCCTTGGGCTTGGCGGCCTTGGACTTGGATTTCACAGCTTTTGCCATGAGGAAGTTCCTTCGTTAGCACGGACGGACGGATGCAACGCGGCGGCGGCAGCCTGCCACGCGCAAAGTGGGACCAGTACGACTCGCCACAGCCCACGGTCGGACCCGACGGTTGAAGCAGGCAAGTCTAACAATGGCCCTGGATATCGTCAATTAACCCTAACTGGGCCATTGCAAAACGCTTCGGCAAGCGTAGCACGCGAAATTTCGCAGGCGGTCGTCGCGCCGCCGCAGAATGGTTCCACTCCGTCGCGCTAAAAAAAAATACGTTAAATAACTGTTATCCTGCTTGGCGCTGCCTCAACCGCGGCGTTTTGGGGTACAATGCCGCACGCACAAGCGGGGCATGTGCAGGCGAGGCCATGATGACGCTTCTCTATTGCGATCCGACGTTTCTGGAACATAAGACGGGCAATCATCCGGAACGGCCGATCCGTTTAGGGCAGGTGATGGCCCATTTGAAGCGCACCGGCCTGGAGGCCCGCTGCAAAACGCCGGTTTGGACCTCCTGTTCGCTGAAACGCCTGGGGCGCGTTCATAGCCTGGAGTACGCCGCGGCCGTCGAGGCCTTCGCCCGGCAAGGGGGCGGGCACATCGAGGAAGATACGGTCGTCAGCCCCGCCTCTTACAACGTCGCGCTGCGAGCGGCAGGCGCCGTCGCCGACGCGGTGACGCGCGTCATCGGCGGCGAAGACAAACATGCCCTGTGCCTGGTGCGCCCGCCCGGACACCACGCCCTGGCCGACGCGGCGATGGGCTTTTGTTTGTTCAACAATATCGCCGTCGGCGCTCGCACGGCGACGGCGGAGCTGGGCTTGAACAGCGTGCTCATCGTCGATTGGGACGTCCACCACGGCAACGGCACGCAAGACGCCTTCTGGCGCGACGGCCAGGTCGGCTTTTTTTCCATCCATCGCTGGCCCTTTTATCCCGGCGCCGGCGACGCGACCGAAACCGGCTCGGGCCCCGGCTTGGGCCGGATCGTCAACTTGCCGATCGAGTTCGGCACGTCGCGGCAGTCGTATCTCGATCAGTTTCGTTTGGCGCTGGAAGATCTCGCCTCGAAAATCAAGCCCGAGTTGATTTTGATCAGCGCCGGCTTCGACGCCCACCGCGACGATCCGATCGGCTCGCTCGGCCTGGAGACCGAAGACTTTCTCGCGCTCACCTCGATCGTGCTCGACGTGGCCGACGTCTTCGCCGGCGGCAAAGTCGTGAGCGTGCTCGAAGGCGGCTACAACCCCGGCATTCTGGCCGGCTGCGTCGAACTGCACTTGGGCGAACTGCTGAGCCGGTAGAGCCCGCTTCGTCAGTAGGGTAGGCATTCGCATCCCTGTGCGGCTGAAAACAATGCTTAGCCACAGAGATCGCAGAGGACACAGAGGAAGTCTACGAAGGAAATTTCATAGAACTCTCTGGCCGATCTTGGAGCCGTGCCAATGAGTGACGAACAGACTGTCCTACCTTAAAGTCGCGGGACTGAAACGGGCCTTGCTACTCAACTTTGGCGAAAAGCGGCTCGTTGACGGAATCAAGCGCATCTCTCTATGAACTCTGTGCCCTTCGTGCCCTCTGTGGCTGAGCCCTATAATGTAGAATTAAGGTGCGCGGGCGCCCGTCTGCCGCCAGTTTTAGCCGGAGTTTGCAACCCATGAATCCCGCCGATCGCGAAAAACTGTTGGCCGACGTCGAGGCGTTTTGCACCGAACTGCGGCCGATCGAGGAGTTGTGTTACGTCGAACACCGGCACAACGATCAGACCGTGCCGCTGGCCAAGCAGCACGACATTCTGGCCATGCCGGCGCCGGTCGAACTGGGCGGCCGCGGCGCCGACGCCGTGACCTACGCCCGGGCTTTGGCCCGCATCGGCCGCGAAGGAACCGGCGTGCGGACCTTCTTCTCGGGCCATACGTCGATCGGCGAATATCCGATCCTGCGTTACGGCAACGCCGAGCAGCAGCGCCGCTATCTGCCGAAGGCCGCCGCCGGCGAGTGCATTCTGGCCTTCGGCCTGACCGAGCCCGAGGCCGGCTCGAACCCGCTGGAACTGACCAGCACCTATCGCCGCGAGGGCGACCGCTTTCTGCTCAATGGCGTGAAGTACCTGATCTCCAACGGGTCGATCGCCGACGCCGTGATCGTTTTCGCCTATCCCGAGGGCGCCGAGGGTCCGCAGCGCCGCATGAGCGCGTTCATCGTCGATACGGCCGGCGAAACGTTCGAGACCGAAGACCTGCCTTCGAAGCTGGGCATGTTCACGGCCAACACCGGCATGTTCCAGATGACCGAGCACCCTGTGCCGCTCGACAACCTGCTGGGCCCGGAAGGCGCCGGCTTTCGCATCGCGATGGGGACGCTCGTCTCGGGCCGCTTGAGCGTGGCGGCCGGCTGTCTGGGCGTGATCGAAGACTGCCTGGCCGAATCGCTCGACTACGCCCGCACGCGGCGCCAGCACGGCAAGGAGATCGGCCGGCATCAACTGGTGCAAGAGCATCTGGCGCTGATCGAGATGCACCGCGCCACGAGCGACGCCATGATCGAGCGGGCCGCCGCGGCCAAAGAGGCCAGCGACCGGGCCCCCGGCGACGAATCGCTCGCCGCCGCCGCCGACCTGGCCGTCGCCCAGGCCAAGTTCCACGCCACCAACGCCGCTTGGGACGCCGCCGACCGCGCCGTGCAAGTTTTCGGCGGCCGCGGCTTCTCGGAGCTCTACCGCGTCGGCCGCCACCTGCAAGACGTTCGCGTCTGCCGCATCTACGAAGGCACCGACGAGATCATGAAGCTCAAGATCGCCGCGGCGCTATTGGGCCAGGATTTCGCGGCGTTTCATTGAAGTCGAAACGCCAATCAACATGGAGGTCCGGGCGCCCTCGCCCGACGGCGAAGATCCTTTAGAGCGAGCCTTGCTCACGAATTCCACTCATCCGTGTCATCGGTGAAATCCGTGGTTCATTATTGGCCGCGTGCTCTTTCACCACGGATTCCACCGATGGCACGGATGAGACTGCGTCCAGTTCGACCGCCGCGTTCGGAAACGCGCGTCAACAATCTTCGATCCATCCAATTTGGCGGTTCTTGATTTGATGCTCGATCACCATTGTGCTCACTGCGAAACGATTTGCAGCCGCTTGGAGTTCTTCCTGACCAATGCCGCCACTGAACTCAGCTCGCAACGCGTCTGCCGGCGCCAAAAGCTCCGCCGCAAATGCTCGCGAGGCCGCCTGTTCCCAGGTGTGCGCTTTGGTCACTAGCCGGGCCGTCTCGCCCGCATGCAACAAGGGCACGAAAAATAGCGCCCTGGCCAGTAAGAATCGTGCCGAGTCGCCGCTGGCGCCCGGCCAAATGACGCGAGGCCTTCCTTGCGAGTCGGAGGTCACCATACCGCTCACGCGCGTCGGTCCTGACCGTTCGACGATTTGGTCGGCGTCCCAACTCCAATGGCATTGGCGGTGCAACAACTCCGGCAAATCGGGAATCGGTCCTGGCTCCAAACGCACGCTGGACCGAAAGAGTACGGCCCGTTGGTATCCCCACTCATGCGCGATTTTCGGAGATTTCGGCCGAGTGATTCCGCCGCTCCAGTCGAAGCCATTCGTCATCTCAGCGCTGGCGCCGGTTTTGCGCCGAGCCTTCGAGAGCCAATCGAGGTCGAGCGACAGGTACTTGGCGGAAGTCGCCTCGACGAGATCTGTTCGCAATTCCGGCTCAAGGCTTGGAAGCTCTCGTTCCAGCAAATCGATGATGTCGTCCGAGAGAGCGAAAGCGTCGTAGGGATCGAGCCCCATCGAGGCGGCCCAAGTGCAAAGGTCTTCCTCGTTTTTGCGAGAGTCGCACAACGCGCTCCACTCGGTTCGCAAATGCTCTACTTCCGCGCCCTGTGCGCCCTCCAGCCGTGAAATGACTTGTAATACGAACGCCTCCAAGCCTTGCTCGACGTCTTCTCGGCTAAGCCGGGCTTCACCCTCGCCGATGAAGCGGACAGGCGCGCCATTGCGTTCGACCTCCGGATCGGCGCGCCATTTGGCGACGATATGATCGTGATCGCAATAAAGCGACACGTCGGGCAGCGCGCCGCCGTGCCTGGCTGCGAGTAAGTTGTGGCGAGTGGCCCACTCTCGCATTTCGGGCGAAAAGCCGGCCAGGCGGCGGCCAGAAGGCAGCTCCGGCATGCGCGCAGGCTCGGCGAGTATAAACCACCAATTCTCAACGATCCATTCGGCGAGAGGGAATACGGAGCCGTAGATTCCTTCGCGTTCGCTTCGCGCGGCGGTGCTGAGCAACCGCGTAAGCAGGTGCCGATCGCCTTCGAGATCGACCGCGGTTGCGGTAAGCCTCGCCCAGGTCTCGGCCAAGACTCGGTTGGCGACGCCTGGAGCTTCGAGCCACTCGACATGAAACTCAAGCATCATCGCCTTCCCAATTCAAACGCGCTTCCGGGTCGCGAGGAAACTCGATCGGCTCCAGGGCATAGCCCTTATATCCGCCGCTGCCGACATGCCGAGCTTCATAGAGCTGGTTATCCAACCAGCCCCAAACATATTTAGGGAAGTCGCCAATAAACTCAGCGCCTACGCACCCGCGATCGATTGCTGTTCGCAAAACTTCCGTAATTGGGGCAAATTCCGTGTACCGTGGATCGCAAGGCGTCGCGTCGGAACGCAAGGCAGGATGACCTGCCGGACTGCGATATGCTTTGTGTTCTGCACTGCCCACATATTGCACTCGCGCTGCAATTTCCGCGACTGGAGGCTTGTCATCCGGCCAAGCTGCGACTGCTTGATGTTTCATTCGTCGGTGTCGCTGTCGCGCCATACAAGTGCAATCCCGCGTTTCATTACATTCAATTCAAAGCAGCATTTTTTACGGTCGCAACAATCTTAATATACGTTGAGCCCCTTCAATTGCCAGCCGATCACGCTGCACCTCCCTCGCCGTGGAGTCATGGCTGAGTCCGGACGACAATGTGTCCGCACCTCCGACGGCAGAACTCCCCTTACGCCAGCACTTCGCGAATCACCTGCCCGTAGTCCAGTTCCAGCCGCTTGCGGCCGGGGATGTTGAGGCGCCGGGAGTCGAGCCCGAGTTGGTGGAGCACGGTGGCGTGCAGATCGGTGACGTAGTGGCGGTTCTCGACGGCGTGGAAGGCCAGCTCGTCGGTGGCGCCGTGGACGACGCCCCCTTGGATTCCGCCGCCGGCCAGCCAGACGGAAAAGCCGTAAGGGTGATGGTCGCGGCCGTCGGCGCCTTGGGCGCCGGGCGTGCGGCCGAACTCGGTCCCCCAGACGACGAGCGTTTCGTCGAGCAAGCCGCGGCGCTTGAGATCCTGAATCAGCGCGGCGATCGGCTGATCGACTTGCGCGCACAGCGCACCGTGGCCAGCTTTCAGGTTGCTGTGGGCGTCCCAGGCGCCGGCGCCGCCGTTGCTGCCGTGAAAGATCTGCACGAACCGCACGCCCCGCTCGACCAGCCGCCGCGCGGCCAGGCACTGCTGCCCGAACGGTTTGGTGGTCGGATTGTCGAGCCCGTAGAGCGCGTGCGTGGCCGCGGTCGCGCCGTCGAAATTCACCACGTCGGGCACGGCCATCTGCATGCGGTATGCCAACTCGTAGCTCTTGATCCGCGCGGCCAGCGCCGGATCGGCCGGATATTCGACCGCCGAAAGCTGGTTCAGCCGGCCGAGCAGTTCGAACTCGGCCGCCTGCTCTTCGCGAAACACGTCGGGGCCGGGCGCCGCATAAGGCAGCGGGTTTTTCGGATCGGCGTTGAGCTGCACGCCGTTGTGCTCGGGACCGAGATAGCTGGCGCCGTGGGCGCCCATGCCGCCGCAACAATCGGCGATCGGAGTGCCCATCACGATGAACTGCGGCAGGTCGTCGTTGAGCGAGCCGAGTCCGTAGTGGACCCACGAGCCGACCGTCGGAAACTGCCCGTCGAGCACGTGCCGGCCTGTGTGAAACTGCAACTGGGCGCCGTGATCGTTGTCCGTGGTCCACATCGAGCGGACGATCGCCAGCTCGTCGGCGCACCCGCCCAGGTGCGGCCACCAGTCGCTCATTTCCAGCCCGCTTTGGCCGCGCTTCTGGTAGCCGATCTGCATCGGGTAGATCGTCGGCTGCACCTTGTGGTTTCCGGCGACCAGTTCGCGCAGGTTCTTCTTGCCATAGGGCGAATCGAGTACGGCCGCAAACGGCGACTCGGCGATCGTCTTGCCGGCGTACTGGTTCAGGGCCGGCTTCGGATCGAACGATTCCATCTGGCTCGTGCCGCCGACCATGAACAGCCAGATCACGCTCTTGGCCTTGGGGGCGAAGTGCAGCCCGGCGAGGTTGGATTCCGAACCGAATGCTCCGTCGGCCTTCAGCATGCTGCCCAGCGCCACGCCGGCGAAGCCCATGCCGACGTCGGTCAGAAACGTCCGGCGGCGAATGCCGCTGCAATGCGGGTGAGTCTGTCGATGGTTATGAGCCATTTCTGTTGGATACTCGTTCGCAGTTCACGATAGAGCCACAGAGACACAGAGTTCTTTACAAAGTTTTAATCGACGGGCCTTGAGCCAACCCGATTCTTATATGAATCCTTTATCCTCTCTTGTCTTTCTTCTCTGTGCCTCTGTGTCTCTGTGGTTAGCCCTTCCCGCCTTCGATTAATTCGGGATTTACCGGATCGTCACGAAGTCATTGTGATTGAACAGCACGTGGACCAGATTCTCCCGTGCCCGCTGGTGTGGCGAGGTTGATGGCTTCACGGTCGCGGCGGGGCCGGCGGCGAAGGCGGTGAGCTTGCCGGGGTCGGCGAACTTTCGGGCCTGCTCGGCGAGAAATTTTTCGCATGCGGCCCGTTCGGCGTCGGTCGGCTGGCGAGAGAGCACTTGCTCGAAGGCCGCGACGATGAACGCCGCGTTGGCTTCCGCCGTCGGCTCGGCGCCGGCTTGCTGCGAAAGGGCGCCGGCCAGCTTGCGCGATTGGGCGAACGAGAGGCTGCTGTTTGCCAAGGCCAGCGCCTGCTGCGGCACGATGCTTTCGTCGCGGCGGTAACACTCGGTCACGCTGGGGGCGTCGAACAGCTTGAGGAACGTCATGTACTTTTCGTGGGCATGGCGGAAGTAGACGCTGCGCCGCGCCGAGGTTTCGCCCGCGTTCTGGTCGATCTCGGCGCCTCCCATTGCCGGGTCGAGCGCGCCGGCGCACGCCAGCACGCTGTCGCGCACCAGTTCGCCTTCCATCCGCCGCACCTTGAACCGCCACAGATTGCGATTGTCGGGGTCGATCGCCGCGTTGCTTGCGTCGGCCGCCGACGGCGACGATTGCCGGCGGTATGCGTCGCTAGTCACGATCAGCCGATGAATCGCCTTCATGCTCCAGCCGCGGTCGATGAACTCGACGGCCAGCCAATCGAGCAAAGCCGGATTCACCGGCGGCTTGCCGTTGAGGCCGAAGTCGAACACGGTCGGCACGAGCCCGTCGCCAAAGTGCCGCAGCCACATCTGGTTCACCGCCACGCGGGCCGTGAGCGGGTTTTGGGAACTGGCGATCCAGCGGGCCAGCGCCAACCGCCGGCCGGTGCTCGTCGCCGGGTAGATGCTATCGAGCGGCGAGTAGGCGTGGCCGGGGTTCTGCGCGGCGGTTTTGGCCGCTTCGAGGGCCTTGTTCGTCTCCGCGAGTTTCGTTTCCGCCGTCTTGGCGGCCTGCTTCGTCTTCTCGTCGCCTTCCTTCACCGCCGCCTGGGCCGCGGCATGCGCTTGCTGGGCGGCGATCAGGTTTCGTTCGGCTGCGGCCAGCGCGGCTTGCTTTTCGGCGGCCGCCGCAGCTTGGGAGAGCGCTTCGGCGTCGGCGGCCGCAGGCGTGGCGTACTGGGCGTTGTCGGCCGCGATGCGAGCGGCGATCGAGGCGACGTTCGTTTCGGCCGCGGCCAGGCTCTTTTCGGCCAACAGCATGCCGCCGGCGGCTTTCTCGACGGCCAGCTTCGCGACGTCGAGCGTGGTCGCCTCGCCGGGCTTGGCTTCGCCTGTCGTCGGCTCGACGAGCTTCGCCGCCGGGTCGAGCGGCGCGGCTTCGATCGACAGGAATTCGGCGGTGGCGTCAAAGGCCCACACGCTCAGCCGGCCTGTGCGTCGTTCGCCGGGCAAGCGGTACGCCAAGAGCATTTGGCCGTCGACCGAGACGTTGAGCAAGTTGCCGCGCACTTCAAGCTTCAGCAGGTACGGTTGGTTGAGCTTCACGTCCAGCGTTTTGGCGCCTTCGAGCGGATAGGCATGTTTGCCTTGTGCGGAATGATAGACTTGTAGCTTCGGCCCGCCGGCATAGGCGCTCAGGAAAACGCCTTGAAACGAGCCGTCTTCGGCATCGTCGAAGCTCAGGCCGACCGATTTCCATTTCTCGCCGCCCGTGATCTGAAACCGGAACGAGGCGGTAAAGTCGGGCGGATGATTGGCCAGCGACGTGAGCTTGCACTGATCGGCGATGATTTGCTTTTGCAACAGATGGCCATCGCGGTATTCCCATTGGCCAAGGCGGGTCTGCCAAAGCTCGGGCTTGGCCGTCGCAAAATCGTCCGACAAAAACGGCGCCGGGGCCTTCGGCGGTTCGGCGGGCGGCGTTTGCGAGACGATCGCGGCAAGCTGGTTTTCGGCGGCCGAGGTCGTTTCCTTCGCTTGGGCCAGCGACGTGCGGGCGCCGTCGAGCGCAGTCTTGGCCGCGGCGAGCGTCTCTTGCTGCACGAACGGCCGCAAGGCCGGGTAATAGGCCGTGGCCGGCAGCGAAACCGGCTCGACGTTCATTTCGTCGCCGGCAAACACCGCAGGCACGCCGGCCGAAAGCGGATGCTCCTTGTCGGGGTTGGCCTCGTTGCCGCGCACGAACAAATAGGTGGGCGTCGCGGCGTCGGCGTCGTAGACGCGCGGCAATCCATCGGCGTTCAGGTCGGCTACGCCCGGCACGCGGTCGGTGCGCACCTGGTACGGCTCGAAGAACGCCCGGAACTGGTAATACTCTTCCTGCGCGATCGGATCGTAGCGATGGTCGTGGCAGCGGGCGCAGTTCATCGTCAGCCCCAGAAACGCCTTGGCCGTGTGCTCGACCGTATTATCGAGCCAGACGTTGCGGTTGAACTTGAACCAATTGCGCGCCAAAAAGCCGGTCGCCCGCAGCGTCGCCGGATCGTCGGGCGCCAGTTCGTCGCCGGCCAGCATCTCGACGATCATCCGATCGTAAGGCTTGTCGGCGTTGACGTTCTCGATGATCCAATCGCGCCACCGCCAGATGTGCCGCTGGCTGTCGCGAATTTCCATGCCGTAGCCGGCCCAATCGCTGTAGCGCCAGACGTCCATCCAGTGCCGCCCCCAGCGCTCGCCGTAACGCGGGCTGGCCAGCAGGCGATCGACGACCTTTTCGTAAGCATCGGCCGACGCATCGTCCAAATAGGCGTGCAGCTCTTCGCGAGTCGGCGGCAGGCCGATCAAATCGAGATACGCCCGCCGTAATTGAAGTTGCTTATCGGCGGCCGGCAACGGCTTGAGCCCGAGCCGCTGGTGCTCGACGGCCAGGAAGGCGTCGACCGGGTGCGCGGCGCCGGCGATGGCCGGAACCGCCGGCCGCTGGGGCGCCAGGAACGACCAATGCTTACGCGGATCGGGAGGCGGCGCTTCGTCGGGCGCCTTGGCGCCTTGGTCGATCCAGGCCGCGAGCCTGGCGATTTCTTCGGCCGCGAGCGGTTCCCCTTCGCCCTCGGGCGGCATGCGCCAACCGTCTTTGCCGCGGACCGCCTGGATCAACAGGCTCTCGCCGCTCTTAAGCGGCACGATCGCCGGTCCCTGATCGCCCCCCTGGCGGATCGCCGCCGCCGTATCGAGCCTGAGCGCATTCTCCTGCTTCAGCGAACCATGGCAGGCCGCGCAGCGCTTGCTGAAGAGCGGTTTGATCTCCTTGACGTAATCGACCTCGTCGGCCGCGAATAAAGGCCCGACGAGCATCAACCAGCAGAACAGCGAACCAGCGACCTGGCGGGAACCAGCGGCCTGGGGCATGGGCCGACCTCTTATTTGGGCGGGGCGGGATGTTCGGCAAGCCTTGAAGCCAACCGCCTGGCGGCGGAACGCATCAAAGCTCGTTTCTGCGTCGGTTCAGTATAGCAGAACCAGCCGGCGGAGGTACAAGCTACTCTTCGCCCGGTTTTCTCGAACCGCTCGCGCGCTGCTGGCGGCGATAAGCGCTGGGCGAGCGGCCGATGAGTTGCTTGAAGGCGGCGCTGAGATACTCGGCGTGCTCGAAGCCGGCGCGCTCGGCCACGGCGGCGATGCTGAGATCGGTTTCGGCGAGCAATTGCTTGACCCGTTCGAGTTTCAATCGCACGATCTCCTCGTGCGGCGTGCGTCCGAGCCGGGCCCGGAAGCGGCTTTCGAGCACGCGCCGCGAAAGCGTCACGGCCTTGAGCACGTCGCCGACGTTGATGCCGTCGCAAGCGTGCTCGCGGATGAACCGGACGGCGGCCGCCACTTCCCGGTCTTCCATCGCCAGCACGTCGGTCGATTCCCGGACCTCGATGCCCAGCGGCTCGATCAAGTGCGGTTCGGGGGGCGCCGCGGCGCCGGCCAGCAGGCGGTCGAGCAAGGCCGCCGCCTCGTAGCCCGTGCGAAAGGTGTTGGGAATCACGCTGGTCAGCGGAGGCGTGGACAGGTCGCAGAGCAGTTCGTCGTTGTCGACGCCGATCACCGCCACGTCTTCGGGCACGGCGACGTCGATGTCGCGGCAGACGTCGAGCAATTGCTGGGCGCGGATGTCGTAGCAGGCCATCACGCCCACCGGCTTCGGCAAGCGGCGAATCCAATCGGCCAGCCGGCGCTGCTGGCGGTCGCGAGATGCGCGGCGGCCAGCCGAGCCGGCCGAGTCGAAGACATGGCACGTGCAACCTCGCTCGGCGGCGAACTCGACGAAGTGGTCGCGGCGCCAGTTCGACCAATTGAAGGCCGAATCGCCGCAAAAGGCCAGGCGCCGAAAGCCGCGCTGCCAGAGATGTTCGCCCGCCATGCGCGCGATCACGCGGTCGTCGGTTTCGACCCAGGGCACGCCGGGCGCCTCCCGTGCGGCGCTGACGTCGACGACCGGCAAGCGCGTTTTGAGCACGGCCCGCGCGATGGCCTCGTTTTCGATCCGGGCGATGATTCCGTCGCCTTGCCACCGCGCCAGCCACGCCGGCGGCGTATCGCCGCGCCCTTGCTCGGCCAGGTGGATCGACCAAGGGCGGTGCTCGCGGACGTAGGCTACGATGCCCTTGAGCAGCCCGCGGGCGTACGCATTCGAAGTCTCGATCAACAAGGCCACGGCCGGTCGCTGTTTCATGATCGTTGCCAGACGTGATGCAATTCTGCGCCGCTTGCTCTCTCAGCTATTCCACGTTAATCGCTCGCCGCGCCGGCGTAAATTGCGGGCCTCGCCCGCACTGCCGGTCCGCCTCGGTTGCCGGGGGGCTACTCACGCGCCGCGCGGCCCGCTAGAATCGCCCGGCAACAGGAGACATGATGTCCATGCAAAACCCGACCGACGTCGTCCGGCTCGATGGCCCGAATCACCGGCCGGAGCTGCGGCCGCCCTTGCGATGGTGGGGCGGAAAATACTACATCGCCAAAAAAATCATCGGTTTGTTTCCGCCCGAGTATGACCGCTACGTCGAGCCTTACTCGGGCGCCGCCTCGGTGCTCTTGAACAAGCCGCTCGGCGAAGACTACTACAACGATCTCGACCGCCGCGTGACGCGGCTGTTCCGCGTGCTGCGCAACCACGGCGAAGAGCTGGTGCGGCGGTTGCAGCTCACCCCCTATTCGGAAGCCGAGTTCTGGGCCTGCTGCGAAGCCGACCCGGCCGACGCCGACGAGATCGAACTGGCCCGCCGCGACTTCGTCCGCTGGCGGATGTCGCGAGACGGCGACGGCAAGAACCTGTCCTCGCCCACCAAGCGTTCGCGCCGCGGGCTGACGAACAACGTGGCCGGCTACCTGTCGATCATCGACCACGAGCTGCCCAAGATCGCCGACCGGCTGCGGCGCGTCGAAATCCTCTGCCGCCCGGCCTTGGAGGTGATCCGTCAACTCGACGGCCCCACGACGCTGTTTTACGTCGACCCGCCCTATCCGCACATGTCGCGCGGCAAAGGCGCCACCAATGTCTACGCCTACGAGATGAGCGACGACGAGCATCGCGAGCTCTCGGCCGCGCTGCACTCGATCGAAGGCAAGGCGTTGCTCTCCGGCTATGCTTGCCCCTTGTACGACGAGCTATTCAGCGATTGGCGGCTGGTTCACATCCCCAAGAAGCGCGACGTCGGCAACGGCCCCAAGGCCGACGCGGTCGAGTGCATCTGGTTGAATTACGAGTAGGCGGACCGCCCACTGCTGTAATTCTCGTAGGTTATGCTTCAGCATAACCGCGGTGCGCCTTGGGGGTTATGCTGAAGCATAACCTATGGACTATGGATGGGGCGGGCCGCCGGCGTCTTCGAGTTGGAAATCGGCCAGGGCTTTGAGGCCGTCCCAATAGGGATTGAAGTCGAGATCTTCTCGTTTCAACTTCGCAGCTACGGTCTTCGACTCGGGCTGTTCTTCATCGGGCGGCATGATTCGCCAGGCGACCTCGCGGCAAATGTCTGCCAGCTCTGCGAGCACGGCCAACTTCAGCGATTTGGCTTGCGGCGTGAGGCAGTCGCGCGACTGGGAATCGATCAACAAGTTCGGCTGCGGCAGGCGCACTGCAAAATCAACCTCGTTCCCGGCCCCGCGAGGCAAGTAAGATTGGCCGTCGTAATACTTGACTGCCGCGGCACGCAGCTCCTGCAATTGCGTCAGGGCTTCTTGCCAGGCGGCGATTTCGCCCGCTTCGTCTTGCAAGATGCAGGCCAGCCGCGTTTGAATGCGGGCGGCTGCGTAGTCAGCCGCAATCACTCCCAAGGCATTGCTCTCATGGCCCGACAGAATGCGAGCGACCTCTTGCACGGCGGCCAGTTGCTCCCGCAAGGCCGCAATTTGCATTTGCGGATCGCGATTCAGTTCCGCCTGAACGACTCGCGCTGCGGCTAGGTCGATCTCCGCCAGGCTCTCGCTGAAACGGTGGGGCCGATTTAGCTTCACTAGTTCGTCGCGATAACGCCGCAAGCAACGAACGTACTCTGCCATTGCGTCGCGAACTTCGCTGCCGCTGCCGCTGCCGCGCAGTTGCGCGAAAGCGACTTGCACCTGCGCTTGTCGCGCCTGTACGAACGCCACCTCGTGGTCCTCGCCGCCCTTTGAACCGTTTTGCCAGAGAATCCGGACTTTGCGGCCTGCATTCTTCAGCCAAGCGGCCGATTTTTGCAGGGCCTCTTCTTCTTCACTTGCGATTCCCTTTCGCCGGGCGATCTCCATCAGCCAGCGAGTCGCCACCTCCTGCCGATTGTACTCAGGTCGGCTGTCGTAGATTCCCATCTCGTAGGGAACGTAACCGTGCAGCCGCTTGGCCTGCGACGCAACTTGATCCAAACGCGCGTTGCGTTCGATCCGCCGTTGTCGATGCACGAACCACAGGCTGACCAGGCTTGCGACGAACACCAGCCAAAACAACGCCGCCAGGCGGAATTGCAGCCTTCGTCGAAAACGTTTCACGGCCATCTAGAGCGACCCTCGCGAGGCCCGAGCCAACTTGGTTATAAGTTAGCTTAACCAATTCTCGACTCGGACGTGACGCTGGTAAGGTCGATTTGGTTGCAACTCGCGCTCCGCCGTTACACAGTCTTCCTATCCTGTCTGCCACCAGCTTTAGCTGGTGGTCTCGGCTACAGCACACTCTTCCTTTTTAGCCGGCTTCAGCCGGCTTGCGACCCCTTTGGAAGCCGGCTGAAGCCGGCTCAGAAAGGGTGGTGTGCCTAGGAGACCACCAGCTAAAGCTGGTGGCAAACGAGCTTCGTCGATCGCCGATCATCCCCGCCCTGCCAAGCACACTGGTCTATTCCGTGCTAGCACTGCCGGCCCAATACCTGGTGATTCCGTGACTTATGACGAGCGGCAGGCGAGTTGCGACCGGTCGATTGGCAATCGCCCGACGCTTGCCGTAAACTTCGTGAAATCTATTCCGCTTGCAGGAGCCGCCGCCGTGAACAAGCGATTCGTCAAGCAGTTCCTGCTGAGCAGTCATGCGATCGAGGCGCACCTGATTTGCCCGTTGATGATCGTGGTGCTCTCCATCGATCTTCTCAGCGGCAGGGCCAAGCACGACTATCGGCTCGCGCTCGTGTTTTTCATCGTCGCCTATCCGCTGCTCTTGCTGCTGTCGTGGTGGTCGGATCGCTCGAACGAACGAGCAAAGGCTCGATATGCGATCGACTATCACTCGGCGCCGGAAAAGCTGCGGCGGCAGCGACGCCGCTGGCGCCTGGTCGCCTTTGCCGTATTGCTCGTCGCCGCCTGGTTCTGCATTTCTCTCGGCGAGCGCGGCTGGCGGTTTGATTTCATCCCCGCCCAGTACTTGGGCTATTTCATGCTCGGTCTTTGCTTGCTCGGCGCCATAGGCGTCAGCATCCGGCGCGGCGGCCCGCTCGATCCGCGCAACGATCCGCCGCCGAGTTCCTCGTTGGAAACCGAGTAGGTTATGCTTCAGCATAACTTGGCGTCTCTGCGAGTGTTATGCTACGTAACTGCGACGAGGGCGGTATGGCCGATCGAGAACGCGTCGTGGCGATGTGGCGGGCGCGGCTGGCGTTTTGGCGCGAGCGGCTCGAAGCCCGCCGGCCCTGGGTGGCCCGGGCCTATGTGCGCGTGCTGTCGTTCTTGCTCGCCCGCTATGCGCCGGAGCAGAAAACGACGGCCGGCGACGCTACGGCGGGCGACTCAGCCGCCGGCGGCGAGGCAAGTTCACTTGCCGAAGAGCCCGACGACGAGCGTTCGCGGATGGCGTTCTACGAGGCGCCCGCGGTCGGCGCTGGCAAGCCAGCCCGCAGCGTCGGCGCCATTCGCAGCATGCTCGAAACGGTGCGCGAAAATCAGCCGCAGCGCGAACGGGCCGGCCCGCTGGCGGCCGGCTTGCCTGGCGACGAATGGATCGCGGTGGCGGCCTTCTACGACCCGGCGGAAGTCGAGCGGCTGCGGCGGATGCTCGGACACGCGGGCATCGAGGTTCGCGTCGAGCGCTTCCGGCGGATGCAAAAGGCGTTGGTCCGCATGGCCGACAAGGACCGCGCGCAGCCGATCGTGCTCGAACACGCCGCCGACTGCCGCGATTCGAGCCGCCGGCGGAAGCAGTACGCGGAGGCTTGGATCAAGCCCGGCGCCGCTTGCGGGGCCGTGCTCGACGCGATCTTGTTCGCCGTCTTGCCCTGGGCCGCGGGGTTCGCATTGCCCGACGCTCGTTATTACCTGTTCTTCAGCCTGTTTGGCGCCGTGGTAGGCGTTTGGGCCGGGGCCGTCGTCGGCTTCCTCGCCGGCACGATCGCGGATGGGTGAGGCGTAGGGTGGGGCGCTAGCCCCACGCGTTTTCGCGGCTCAATTGCGCTACGGGCTCATACCTTCCGCGACCGCGTGCAAGCCGCGCGCGATTGCGCGTGGGGCTAGCGCCCCACCCTACGGGCTACGGGCCTACAACTTCGCGATCAATTCCAAGCAAATCTCCCGGACGCGGGCGGGGTTGACGTTGGGGTTCTTCTTCTTGGCCTGGCCGACGAAGGCGCCGGCGGCTTGCAGCTTGCCGGCCTGCACGTCGGCGACGAGCTTGGGATTGGCGGCGACCAGCTCGCGGCAGAGATCGATGAGGGCCGATTCGTCGACCTTTTCGATGCCCATCTCGCCCATCACCTCGGCCGCCGATTTGCCGCTGCCCAGCATGCCGAGAAAAACTTCGCGGCCGCGGGTGGTGTCGACGTCGCCGGCCTGCACTTTCTTCAAGAGATCGGCCAGCCCGGCGGGCCGCAGGGGGAATTGCTCGATCGCGAGATTCCGCTCTTTCAACTCGCGCAGCACGTCCTGCTGCAGCCAGTTGCTGGCCAGCTTGCCGTCGCCCGAAAGCTCGGCCAACTCGATGTAGTAATCGACCAGCGGCTGGCCCTGGTTCACGATCACGTCGCTGTCGTAGGGCGTGATGTTGTAGGTCAGCTCCAAGCGATGCCGCAGATCGGCGGGCAGTTGGCCGAGGCTGTTGTGGACGCCTTCGATTTCGTCGTCGGTGAGCGTGACCGGCACGAGATCGGGGTCGGGGAAGTAGCGGTAGTCGCTCGATTCTTCCTTGTGCCGCTGGCCGCGGGTGACGTTGGCCGCGTCGTCCCAGCCGCGCGTCTGCTTGGGAACCTGCCCGAGCCGCTGGCCGGTTGCCTTGAACACCTCGTATTGCCGCTCGGCTTCGTAGGCCAAGGCCCGTTCCACCGCGCGGAAGCTGTTCATGTTCTTGATCTCGACGATCGGCGTCGGAATCACGTGGCCGTCGGGCATGTTGACGTGCAGGTTCACGTTGGCGTCGACCCGCAGGCTGCCTTCCTGCATGTTGCAATCGCTCACGCCCAGATAAGTGAGCAGCAACTTGAGTTCGGTCAGATACGTCTTGGCCTCGAGCGGCGAGCGCATGTCGGGCTGCGAGACGATCTCCAGCAGCGGCGTGCCGGCCCGGTTCAGGTCGATCTTGCTGTCGGCCGAGCCGGCCTGCTCGTCGTGCATGCTCTTGCCGGCGTCTTCTTCCAGATGGGCCCGGATGATGCCGACCCGCTTCGGCTCGAAGCGTCCCTTGGGATCGCTGATCTCCAGGTAGCCGTCGGAACTGAACGGCAGATCGAACTGGCTGATCTGATAGCCTTTGGGCAAGTCGGGGTAGTAATACTGCTTGCGGTCCCACTTCGTGTAGCGGGCGATCTCGCAGTCGAGGGCCACGGCCGTGCGCAGGCCCAGCTCGAACGCGCGGCGGTTCATTACCGGCAGCGTGCCCGGCATGCCGGTGCAGACCGGGCAGGTTTGCGTGTTCGGCGGCGCGCCGAACTTCGTGCTGCAGCCGCAGAACAGCTTGGTCTCGGTCAGCAGTTGGACGTGCGTTTCGAGGCCGATCACGATGGTGTAAGGGTTGGGGGCGGACACGGTTAGTTCTCTGTCAACACTAAGAGTTAGGGTTGGCGCTTGTGTGTAGATCAGCGATGCCTGCGAAGTTAGCCACGGATGAAACACGGATCGAACACGGCCCCGATGATTTCGCCGGTAATGTCCTCGTGTTGGAGTTCCATTTGGCTTTATCCGTGTTGCATCCGTGTTCGATCCGTGGCTCCTTGTCCTATCCGTGGCTTATTGTGACATCCGTGGCTCGCTCCGCCCGCTGCCGTGCAGATTCGCGGCGTGCGTCTCCCGCTCAAAACTCGGGCCGTCTCGTGTGCCAGGCGGTGGCCTGCTGGAACATGTGGGCGCCGCGCAACAGCCGCTCTTCCTCGAACGGCGGCGCTTGCAGTTGCAGCCCGATCGGCAGGCCGCCGGAACTGAAGCCGCACGGAAAGGCGATGCCGCCGATGCCGGCCAGGTTCGCGCTGACGGTGTACAGGTCGACCAGGTACATCGAGAGCGGGTCGCCGGCTTTCTCGCCGATCTTGAACGCCGGGGCGGTCGTCACCGGGCCGACGATCAGGTCGACCTCCTGAAACGCCTGGTCGTAGTCCTGCCGAATCAGCCGCCGCACCTTGAGGGCCTTCAAGTAATATTGATCGCTGTAGCCGGCGCTCAAGGCATACGTGCCGAGGATGATGCGGCGCTTGACCTCGGCGCCGAAACCTTCGGCCCGGCTCTGGCGATAGAGCCGCACCAGCGGCGAATCGAGGTTGTCGGCGGCCTGCTTCTGCCCGGCCGCTTCGAGCTGCGTCCGCTCGGCGGCCAGCTCGGCTTGCATTGCCCGTTCGTCGGCGCGATGGCCGTAGTGAACGCCGTCGTAACGGGCCAGATTGCTCGACGCTTCGCAGGGGGCGATGATGTAATAGGCCGCCACGCCGTACTTGCTGTGCGGCAGCGAGACCTCTTTGACCTTGGCGCCGAGCGATTCGTAAACCTTCACCGCTTCGCGGACGGCGGCTTCGACTTCGCTGGTCAGCCCCTCGCCGAAATGCTCGCGGACCAGGCCGAGCCGCAGCCCGGCCAGCGGCTGGGCGATGCTTTGCGAATACTTCGGAACCGGCCGGCTGACCGAGGTCGAATCGAGCGGGTCGTGGCCGGCGAGCACTTCCAGGGCCAACGCGCAATCTTCGGCGGTGTGGGCCAACGGGCCGATCTGGTCGAGGCTGCTGGCGAAGGCGACCAGGCCATAGCGGCTGACGCGGCCGTAGGTCGGCTTCAGGCCGGTCACGCCGCACAAGCCGGCGGGCTGGCGGATCGAGCCGCCGGTATCGGTGCCGATCGAGAGCGGCGCCATCGACGCGGCCACGCAAGCCGCCGCGCCGCCGCTGGAACCGCCCGGCGTGCGCGAGAGATCCCAGGGGTTGCACGTTTTCTGGAATGCCGAGTTTTCGGTCGAGCCGCCCATGGCGAACTCGTCGAGATTCGTGCGGCCGATCAGCACGGCGTCGGCCGCCTTCAGCCGGGCGACGGCGGTCGAGTCGTAGGGGGCGACGAAGTTTTCCAGCATCTTCGAGGCGCAGGTCGTCAATTCGCCGCGGCTGCAGAGCAGGTCTTTCACCGCGACCGGCAAGCCGGCCAGGCGGCCCAGACGTTCGCCCTGTTTGCGGCGCTGGTCGACGCGTTCGGCCTGCTCTAGGGCGCGAGCGGAATCGTCGCGCAAAAAGGCGCCGACCTTCGCGTCGTGGGCTTCGATCTGATCGAGATAGGCCCGGGTGACTTCGACCGAGCTGACCTCGCCGGCTTCGAGTCGGGCGAGCAATTCGACGGCGGTGGATGCGATCAACGACATGATCACTCGCCGAGCACGGCGGGCACGAGATAAAACTCGCCGTCGGCGTGCGGCGCCCGGGCCAGCATTTCGGCGCGGTCGAAGCTGGGCCGCAACTCGTCGTCGCGAAACACGTTCGAAATCTCGACGGCGTGGGCCATCGGCTCGACGTTTTCGGTGTCGAGTTCGCCGAGCAAATCCATGTAGTCGACGACCTGGCCGAGCTGCGCCGTGAGCGTTTCCAACTCGGTTTCGCTGAGCCGCAAGCGGGCCAGCAGCGAAACCTTTTCGACCTGCTCGCGCGAGAGGCTCATGACTTGGCGCCCGCGGCGGCCTTGCCTTTGGCCTTGGCCTTCGGCGGCGACTTGGCGGCGTCGCCGGTGGGCAGCTTGAAGGGCGCCGCCTGCACCAGCTTGGCCACCGCCCCGCTGCGCAGGCACTGCGTGCAGACGCGCATCGTCTTGTTGGCGCCCTTGACCGTCACGCGGACGCGCTGCAAGTTCGGCTTGAACTGCCGGCGCGTGATGCCGGTGACCTTGGTGCCGACGCCGCCCAGGTATTTGGCCTTGCCGCGGGTCGTGACCGAGTTGCCGATCTGGGGCCCCTTGCCGCAAACATCGCATGCCTTGGGCATGTACACTCTCCGCGTAACTACAGTGCTCGAAACGGAAAAATCGAAACCACCAATATATCGGCACGGCCGGATCGTGCAAGGCGGGAGGGACGGGCGCCCTCGCCCGAAACGGAGGGACGGGCGCCCTCGCCCGTCAGACAAAGGAGGGACGGGCGCCCTCGCCCGTCAGACGGTCGCGAGGAGAAAACAACTACTAACGTGGCAAGGCTCGTTGAGGCGTGAAGTTGAGGAGTGCGCTTGAAGAAGCCGGGCGAGGGCGCCCGGCCCTCCATCTCAGAAAGCCCCGGCGAGGCGCGAGGCTCCTCATTTCCCGGGGCGGAGCGTCCAGTCCTCGCCGCAAGTATCCGGCGACTATTTGCCTGGCTGAACTGGCCTCGCTGCGGTTGAAGAACTTCGACTCGACAGCGCCTCTGCGCCATGTGAAAATACAAGAGGCCTCGTCATTCAAGGAATTCACCATGTCGCTTCGTGAAGAAATCGCCCAACAAGCCTTGGAATTGCCCGCCGAGGACCGGGCGTACGTGGCGGATGTGATCGAACAGAGCCTGGCAAGCGGAGGATTTTCAAGCGACGAAATTGCTGCGGCTTGGGCATCGGAGATCGAACGCCGAATCGAGGCCTATGACCGCGGCGAGTTCGAAGCCGTTGGCGCCGAGGTCGCTCTCGATCGCCTGCGAAAGCAACTTGCCGAACACCGTGCGCGCAAAGCGACGCCGTGACGATGATCGTTCTCCCAGCCGCAGAACTTGAGGCCGCCCAAGCGGCGCTATGGTACGACGATCGGCGGCAAGGATTGGGCGACGAATTCCTGGATCACGCGAGAAGGCGACCGGACTATTGGCTGGAGCGGCTCAAGTGGAATTGAACGTCCGCTGCCCGCTCCGCTCGGTCGTTTGCGGCGGCTCATGGGCGAATTCGTCTAGGTCCGCGATTCCAACTCTGACTTTTGCGATTCTTGCCGGGCGAGGGCGCCCGGCCCTCCATCTCAGAAAGCCGGACGAGGGCCCGGCCCTCCATCTCAGAAAGCCGGGCGAGGGCGCCCGGACCTCCCTTGATCGGGCGAGGGCGCCCGGCCCTCCAAATCGCCTAAACCTCAAAATAGTCGTCTTTTGCTCGCGCTCTGGCTACAATCGAGCCCTGCGATCTGCGTGACATCCTGCCCCCCCCCATGGACGGCCGCCGACGCGCCCTCGCCCAACTACCCTCTCGTCATCTACAAGGAAGCTCCGAATGCTATCCGCCTTTGTCTCTCTGGCGGCGATCTTTCCCGCGGTTCTTGCCGCCGAAGTGCAATTGGCGCCGGGGACGCAGTGGGCTTTTCGAGGCAGCGTGGCGAAACTCAACGCCGACCGCTCGCCGGGCGAGGCGGCGAAAACGTTCGACGTCACGTATTTCGTCGCCGAGGCCGACGCCTCGGGCAGCAAGATTTATTGGCTGCTGGAGGAGCGCGGCCAGGGGCATTGGCCCTGGTCCGAGCGGTTTGGCGTGCTCACGCTCGATGCCCAGGGGCTGCCGGGCGGCTCGGTCGGGCCGAGCTTGCTCTACGACTACGGGGCCGGCAAGAGCATGATCGCCCTGCCGCTGCCGCTGTTGGCGCCGGATCGCACGCTGTCGCCCGACGCGGCCTGGGAAGCCGGCGGACTGAAGTATCAGGTCGAACGGGAAAAGAAGCTCGAAGCCCGCGATACGTGGCAGGTCGAGGTGCTGAACAATTTCGGCCGCAAACGGACGGTCTGGATCGACAAGCAATCGCCGCTGGTCGTCGGCGTCGACGAACGCGTATTCATGAACCAAGGGACCGAATATTTGCTGAGAGTGAGATGGGCGGCCACGGAATCGCTCGACGCCGAGCAGGCGTCGAAAAACGCTGCGGCCTTTGCCGCCCTGACCGATTTGCGAACCAGGCTCAATCGCCCGGCCCGCAGCGAAATCGAGGAATGGAACGAGCAGCAGCTTGAACTGCTGGCCGAACGCCTGCCCGCGATCGCCAAAGCCGGAGCCAGCGGGCCGCTGGCCAAGCTGCTGGCCGCGGCCGCCATCGATCTGGGCGCCCAATCGGGCCGGGTCACTGCGGTCGAAGAGTTGGCCGCCAGGTTTCAAGGCCAGCCGGCGCCTAAGTTCTCTCTCGACGGCCTGAACCAAGCCGCGCTCTCGCAGGCCGATCTGCCGGGCAACGTCACGTTGTTGCACTTCTGGGACTATCGCAACGAACCGCTCGAAGAGCCTTACGGGCAAGTCGGCTACTTGGAATTCCTATTCAGCCGGCACAAGGTCGAAGGTCTGAAGGTTTACGGCGTGGCGGTCGACGGCCGCTTCGACGACGAGGCGACGCGCGGGGCGGCCGCTTCGGGCGTGCGTAAATTGAAATCGTTCATGAATCTGAGCTATCCGATCTTGTTCGACGGCGGCAAGCTGGTGAAGCAATTCGGCGATCCGCGGCTCCTCGGCGCTACGCTGCCGTTGTTCGTGGTGATCGGTCCCGACGGCAAGATCCTGCACTACCATGTCGGCTTTTACGAAGTCGATCGGCAGCAGGGCCTCAAGGAACTCGATCAGGCGATCGGCCAGGCGCTGAAGAACAAGAAGAAGTCATGAAAGTTCCCTCTCGCGCTGGGAGAGAGTTAGGCTGGCGGGTGGCTGGCGGCAGAGCGAAGCGATGCCCCGGCGCACTGGGGCTTCGCCAAGGCTCAGCCGCCAGCCACCCAGCCGTCAGCTTGGACTTGACGAGGCTTCCATTCCCCAAGTCTTCACTCGGTTCTCGACTCTAGGCGCCTGGGCGCCAACTCGGTGTCGCGTTTCAAATGTCGCGCGCCCCAGAGCCAAAGCACTCCGCTGATCAGAATGGCGCCGGACACGGCCAAAAATCCGACGTTCATGTTGCCGTGGAAACGGTCGGACAAGGCGCCGATCAACGTGGGGCTGGCGGCGTCGCCGAGCAGGTGGATCATCAAGATGTTCAGCGCGAAGGCCGTGCCGCGGACCGAGGGGTGCGTGACGTTGGCCAGAATCGTATTCGTCGGACCCGTGTTGAAGAACAGGCAAAACTCGGCCGCGAAGATCCACGCCCAGGCCCAGGGAAACGGCGTCACCAGCACCAGCAAGAAGCAGGGAAAGCCCAGCAGCATGCCGCCGCCCGAAACCAGGAAGTAGGCGCCGGGCCAGCGCTTCGACAGCCAATCGCCAGCCATGCCGCCGAGCAAGGTCGCCGACAGGCCGGAGACCACCGTCAGCGCCCCGAAGATCAAATTGACGTGCCCCAGGTCCGGCACCTGGCGATAAAGATGGATGTATTTGGGCATCCAGTAACTGACGCCGCCGAGCGCGAACGTCATGGCGGTCATGCCGGCGCAGTTCAACACGTAGGAAGGCGTGCGCACGAGCGTCAGGTAATCGGCCCAGCGGGTGCGATGTCCGGAACGCACGGCGTCGCTGGCGCCGCGGGGCGGCTCGGGCATGAAAAAACACAAGATCCCGAGCAAAATGCCTGGCGGCACGACCAGGTAAAACGCCCACCGCCAGTGCCCATGTTGGGCGACCATGCCGCCAAGCACGTAGCCCAAGGCGCTACCCACCGGGATGGCCATATAGAACCAGGCCAGCACCCTGCCGCGGCGGCTGATGGGAAACAAATCGGCGATCACGGTCGGCGCCGCCGGTCCATAGGCCGCTTCGCCGATGCCGACGGCCAGCCGCGTGGCGAACAAGACCATGAAGGTCGGCGCCATCCCCGAAGCGCCCGAGGCCAGGCTCCAGGCGATGACCGCGGCGCCCATCAGCTTCCAGCGCGAAAAGCGGTCGGCCAGCCAGCCGAACACAGGCGCCGTGAGCATATAGGAGACCAGAAACGCCGTCGCCAGCGAGCCCATCCACGAGTCGACGCTCGAATCTCCGGGCTTGAAGAACTCGAGTTCGATCTTCGGCACGGCCGCCGCCAGCACGTAGCGGTCGACGTAGTTGATCAGGTTGATCGCCAGCAGCAGAGCGACCGAAAGCCGGGCCACGCGCGTCGCCCCCGCCGCCGGCATTTCGCCGGGCGAAGCGTAAGGGGTGTCGCCGGTCGGCGCCGCGTCTCTCTCGGTCGAACTCAAGCGGACTCCTCGGCTAGGATTTGCCGAAAAGGCGTTATACAATTCGAGTTTCCGGTTCTCACTCCCGTTGGGAGCAGGCCGGCCAAGTTCCCTCTCCCTTTGGGAGAGGGAGTTAAGAACCTAAGCACCGAGGATTAAATAAATTCCCTATACTGGAGGGGGGTGCCTGGCGGCAGAGCGAAGCGATGCCCCAGCGAACTGGGGCTTCGCCTAGGCTCAGCCGCCAGGCACCCGTCTTTTGAATTAGGAGGTTATTTAATCCTCGATGCTAACTGTTGCGGAGGATTCTCGAATGTTGGGCGCCGCTTTGCAAGCACCCGAATACATCTCACGTTTGCAGCACGAGCTTGCAAAGATCGATCTGGCCGAAATGCAGCAGATGGCCGATCTGATCTACGACGCCTGGGAGCACGAGAAATTCGTGTTCATCTTCGGCAACGGCGGCTCGGGCACGACCGCTACGCACATGAGCGAAGATCTGGGCAAAAGCTCGCTCCGCGAGTGCGACCTGAAGGACGAATCGAAGAAGCGGCTCAAGGTGATGAGCCTGACCGACAACCTGGGCTGGATTCTGGCCGTCGGCAACGATTGCGGCTACGACCAGATCTTCGTGCAGCAACTGATGAACTACGGCGGCCGCGGCGACCTGGCGATCGCCATCAGCGGCTCGGGCAACAGCCCCAACGTGCTGGCCGCCGTCGATTGGGCCAACCGCCACGGGCTGAAAACCTTCGGGCTGACCGGCTTTGGCGGCGGCAAGCTCCGCCAAGTGCAGCAGGCCGGGCTGCACGTGCCGCTGGACGACATGGGCATGGTCGAGAGCATCCACCTCTGCACATTTCACTGGGTGCTCAACGACGTCTTCGCTCGCATCAACCACGAAGGCCGCTACAGCCTCGCCGCTCGCTAAAGCGCATTCGCCTGTGGAGGTACGGGCGCCCCCGCCCGTCTAGGAATTACAGAACGAGACGGGCGAGGGCGCCCGTCCCTCCATGAGAAACGAGACGAGCGAGGGCGCCCGTCCCTCCATGAGAAACGAGACGGGCGGGGCGCCCGTCCCTCCATGAGATTTGCCAACTGTCCGCCGCCTGGTTGAAATCGAGCAACCTGTGCGATTCCGCGCCACTGCTATGCGCCGCGGGCCCTCGGTCCGATCGGGATGGAATCTTCTAACGCCTGTTCAGGCATGGACTTGCGAGTATTTTGCAAGTCAAGTTATTTTTTGGTCGCTTTTTTGCACTTGAGCGCAGCCGGCCTATGTTTTCTTGACGGCTGGCAGAAGATTCAAAAGAAGCGCGAGAGGTGTTCCATGGCGACGTTGGTGCGTTCGGCGGTGCTCTCATTGTTGGCGACGGCATGCTTCCTGGCGATGGGGGCGAGTGCCCCGCTGGCGGCCCAGGAATGGGCCCGCAAGATGTTCTCCGAGACGACTTACAATTTCGGCACGGTCGCCCGTGACGCCAAGGTCGAACACCGCTTCCGAATCAAGAACCTATACTTGGATGACATTCACGTCGCCGGGGTCCGCACGAGCTGCGGCTGCACTTCGCCCCGAGTCACCAAGGACACGCTCAAGACGCACGAAGAAGGCGAGATCATCGCCCATTTCAACACCGACCGCTTTAGCGGTCAGCGAGGCGCCACGTTGACGGTCGCCATCGATCGGCCCTATCACGCTGAAGTTCAATTGCGCGTCGACGGTTTCATCCGCACCGACGTCGTGATGACGCCGGGCGGAATCGAATTCGGCTCGGTCGACGAAGGCGCTCAGGCCGAACAGCAGCTCGACGTCCGCTACGCCGGCCGCAACGATTGGAAGATCACCGAAGTCCGCACGGCCAATCCGTATCTCGAAGCCAAGGTCGCCGAGACCATGCGGCAAGCTGGGCAAGTTGGGTATCGCTTGTCGGTGCGGCTGAAGCCGGGCGCGCCGGCCGGTTACCTGCTAGACCAGTTGCTGTTGGTCAGCGACGATCGCCGCGTGATGCCCGTCAACGTCGAAGGCCGCCTCGTGCCCGAACTTTCGGTCAATCCAGTCGCGCTGGCGTTCGGCCGCCTCGAACCGGGCCAGCAGGCGACGAAGCAAATCGTAATTCAAGGCAAGCGCCCCTTTACGATCTCTGCCATCGTTTGCGATAATCAACCGTGCTTCGCGTTCAAGACGCCGAGCGACGCCAGGCGAGTGCATGTGATTCCGATCACCTTCACCGCGGGCGACGAACCCGGCAAGGTGCTCGAAAAGATTCTGATTCGAACCGACTTGAACCAGACCGAGTCGACGGGCGGCGCCGCGACCGAGGTGCGTGTCATGGCCGAAGTCGTGCCGGAAGTCGACTCGACGCCGCGAAGCAAAGAACCGCAAGACCCGAAGCTTTCCGCAACTACCAGGAGAAGCCTACCATGAACGTGCGAACCTTCTTGGCCGCGATAGCGGTCGTCGCTTGCTGGGCGGGCTCGAGCTTCGCCCAGACCGTCGTGTATCAAACCTACAGCCCGGTGGTCGCTTCGTATGCCGCTCCGGCGGTCGTCTATCGCCCGCTGTCGGGCGCGACCTACACGAACTACTACCCGAGCTACGCTCCCGCCGTCACTGCCTACAGTCCGGTGGTAACGACCTATAGCCCCGTGGTCACGAGTTACAGCCCTGTGGTCACGAGTTACAGCCCCGTGGTGACCGAAACCTACAGTCCCGTAGTCACGGCTTACAGCCCGGTCGTCACGTCGTACAGCCCCATAGTGACCTACAGCCCTGTGGTCACGGCGTACAGTCCAGTGGTCACCAGCTACTACGCCCCGACCGTGGTGCGTTCTAAAGTGCTCTACGTGCCCGGCCAGCCGGTGCGCAATTTCTTCCGGGCGAGAACGCCGTAAGCACTGAAAAGAAACTCGCAGGATGAAACGGCCAGCGGCGCAATCGCCCTGGCCTTTTTTATTGCGCACAAGGAGGGACGGGCGCCCTCGCCCGTCTCGTTTCTCATGGAGGGACGGGCGCCCACGCCCGTCCATCCACCTT
>DATKRK010000375.1:0-59593 GCA_035532215.1 Pirellulales bacterium
CTTGGCGGCGGCGCGAAGCTTGCCGGGCTTGGGCGGAGTCGGGCCCCATTTGGCCAGCCAGCGGAAATAAGATCGCAGGTGCAGCCAGGCGTCGATCGATAGCAACTGGCGGCTGGCGCGTTGCTCGTAGTGGTAGCAGTATGTGCCGCCGCTGAACATCACGCGCCAGCCGGCCTGGGCCATCCGCGCGCAGTAGTCGACGTCCTCGAAATACTTGGCGAACCGCAGATCGAACGGGCCCACGTCGGCCGCCGCCTCGCGCCGCAGGAACATGAAGCAGCCCGATATCCAGTCGCAGTCGAACGTGCTTTCGCGATCCCGATCGTTATATAGATACTGCTCGACGCTGCCGGAAAAGACCGTATCGAGCCCCAACCGCCGCGCCGCAATCGTCCGGGGCGTTTGAAACCGCCGGGCCGGATAGCCGTAGCCGCCGTCGGGGTGGTAAATGCGGCAAATGGCGGCGCCACAATCCGGCTCGGAGTCCATGAACCGGGCCATTTTTTCCAGGCACGGCTCCTCGGGATCGAAGGCCATGTCGGTATTCATCAATAGCACGTAAGGCGCCGTCGCGGCTTCGAGAATGCGGTTCAGATTCGCCCCATAGCCGAGCCGCGAAGCGTTTTTCCGCACGGTGGTTCGGGGAAAATAGTTCTGCCAGTCGCCGCAGCCGTCGGCCGAAGCGTTGTCGACCAGGATCAGCCGAACCTTCAGATCGCCCGCCGCGCGGCACAGCGTTTCGAGCAACGGCGGCATGAATTGCCGCTCGTGGGTGTAGATGATGCCGACGTCCAAATCGGCGACGGCCGAGGGCGCCGCAACGCGAGCCTGGGCGAGAAGACTCATTTAGGCCGCCCTTTTCGCCGAAGGTTTCAGCAAGCTGCTGCGCTGCTGGGGCGTCGTCGCGCCGGCAGCCAGGGCCGCGGCCAGCCGTGCGGCGACCGTCTCGCCCAGCCGATGCCACGTGCGGCCGGCCACGGCGCCGCGGCGCGCGGCGACCAGTTCCGCCGACCGGGCCGCCGGTTCGAGGCAGTCTTCAATGGCCGAGAGCCACTCATAGGGCGTATCGGCGAAGCGGACGTGCCCGGCCAGATCGGCCAGGTCGGCCAGCGCCGTCGAGACCGTCGGCAAACCGGCCGCCAGGTATTCGAGCGCCTTGATCGGGTGGACGCAGCGCGTCAGGTCGTTTTGCTCGAAGGGAACCAGGCCCGCGTCGAACCAAACCGTGTGCCCCGGCAATTCGGCGTAGGGCAGCGGCCCAAGGTAATGAACATTCGGCTGCGAGAGAAACACGCGCGAGCGGCGGCTGCCATTGGGGCCGATCACGACAAACGACCAGTCGCGGCGCCGTTGGGCCAGCCACGCCAGCATCTCATAGTCGAGCCAATCGCCCAAGGCGCCGTGATAACCGACGACCGGCCCGGCGATTTTCCGCCGCCAATCCGGCGGTTCGGCCGATCGGGCGATGGCGAAGCGGGCGAAATCGACGCCGTTGGGCAAAAGTTCGACGGCCGAGGCGAACGGTTGCAGCCGCTCGACGAGCCCTTGCGACGTGGCGAACACCAAGTCCGCCCGCTCGACGATCGCCCGCTCGACGCGGTCGATTCGGGCCCGCGTCCGACCGCGATGAAACGCCGCATAGCGATCCATGCAATCGTAAACAACCAATTGCGGCTGCGTACGCTCCAATAGCGTTTCGGCCAGCAAGCTCGGGGCGCCGATCCAAAGCACCACGGGACCGCCTGCCAGCCGCGGTTCCAATTGGCGAAACAACCAACGCCGGTTCCAGGCATCGAGCGCGCGCCAGCCGACGAACGGCATATAGCGCGGATTCAAGACCGGAAATGGCGGCCCCATTTCGATTTGCGGCGCGGCCGATGCGTCGTCAACTGCGAGGGAATCGCTCCGGCGCCGCAAACGGGCGCCGGCGATGGGGTCGGCCAGGCGCCGAAGATCGGAAAACCGGGCCGAACGCAAACCGACGGGATTCACATACGCCAGGTCGTGCTTGCGCGCCAGCCGCAGCGCCAACTGCTGGGGCCGCTGGCGGATCGAAGTCCAATCCACGGGGGCCAGGTATAAAAGTGATGCCATGTTGGGCTTTGCGGCCAGTGCGGTGCGGCCAGTTCGGTGCGGCACGAATCGAGGTTTTTCAAAGTGGGCCGAGATTACACCGACTCCCGCGTCAGGCCAAGCCGAGTTCCGCGACCGTCTGGCGCCCGGTCTGCATTGACTCTGCTGCGCCGGGCGGCGTATCATCCGCTCGGGCTTTTCCTTCCACGTCGGCCGCCTTGTCAATCGGCGATGAATCGAGTTCGTCAAATCAGCGGCAGCCCAGAACTTAGGACGAATCGGTGAACCTGGCTTTCCAAGCAACGCGCTTTGCGTTTCCGCGACTGGCCGCCGAAAGCGTGCGTCGCGCGCACCTGATCGGAATCGCCGGCGCGGGGATGCAGGCCCTGGCCGAGGTCATGCTCGGGCAAGGCTGGCGGCTGACCGGTTCCGATCTCTCCCCGCAAAACTCCGTCTGGCTTTCAGCCGCCGGCGTGCCCGTTTACGCCGGTCATCGCGAGGAACAGGTTCCCGCGAATGCGGATCTCGTGGTGTACAGCGACGCGGTCGGGCCGGAAAACGCCGAACGGCGCCGGGCGGCCGAACTCGGGCTGCGGCAACTCAGCTATCCCGCGATGCTCGGCGAACTGATGGCCGGCCGCACGGGTGTCGCGGTCGCGGGAACGCACGGCAAGAGTACGACGACGGCCTTGGCGGGAGAAATCCTGCGGGAAGCGAACTTGGCCCCGACAATCGTGGGGGGCGCCGCGCCGCTGGGGCGAAATTCGGGCGGGTGTTTCGGACGCGGCCGCCACGTGCTGGTCGAGGCCTGCGAATACCGATCGAATTTCCTGCATCTCGCCCCGCAAGTCGCGGTGTTGTTGGGCATCGAGCACGATCATTTCGACTGTTTCGACTCGTTCGCCGACGTTGAACGGGCGTTTTTCCAGTTTGCCCAGCGGGTTTCGGGCGATGGCTTGATCTTGGCGCATGCCGGCTGCCCGACCGCGTTGCGCGTGGCGAAACAAGCCGGGCGCCGCGTCGTCACGTTCGGCCTGGGCCCGGCCGCCGATTGGCGGGCCGTCGCTCTGCGATCGTTCCGTGGGCGATATGCCTTCCGAATCGTGCGCCGCGGCCAGCGGGTGGCCGAAGTGAAGCTGGCCATCCTCGGCGTGTACAATGTCTTGAATGCCTTGGCGGCGGCCGCTCTGGCCGGCGAATTGGGAGTGGGACGCGGCGCGATCGAGCGAGGATTGACTCGATTCGCCGGCCTCCGGCGGCGAATGGAAACTCGCGGCAGTTGGCGCGAGATCGTGCTGCTCGACGATTACGCCCATCATCCGACTGAAATCGCCGCCAGCCTGAAGGCCGTGCGAGAACGTTTCCCCGGTCGGCGGGTGTGGTGCGTTTTTCAACCCCACCAGGCCTCGCGGACTAGGGCGCTGCTAGACGAATTCGCCGCCAGCCTGCACAATGCCGATCGTGTCGCGGTGGCCGAAATCTTTCGGGCCCGCGAGGCGCCGGGCGAATATTGCGACGTGACGGCCGCACAATTGGCCGAACGCCTCCGCATGCGAGGACGTCCTACGTTGGACGTATACGGAGCCGAGGAGATCGGCGAGCAACTCCGCGCCGCGTTGGCGCCCGGCGACGTACTGATCACGATGGGGGCGGGAGATATCCGGAAAGTTGGCGATGGCTTTATTGAGCGGCTTCGAACGTATCGTGCGGCAGGCTGAGCCTTTAGCTCCGCATACCTGGTTTCATTTGGGCGGCCCGGCCGAGTATTTCGCCGAGCCTCGCAACGTCGATGAATTGCGCGACCTGATCCGGCGCTGCCTCGAAGAGGAATTGCCCGTGCGGTTGCTGGGCGGCGGGTCGAACGTGCTGGTCCGCGACGAAGGCGTGCCGGGCGTCGTCGTCCGGCTGACCGAGCCCGCGTTTTCCGAGATCAAAGTCGAAAAATGCCGCGTCGCGGCGGGCGGCGCCGCCAAGCTGGGCCACGTCATTTCGTCGGCCGTCCGCGAAGGTCTGGCCGGGCTGGAAACGCTGGTGGGCATCCCCGGCACGGTCGGCGGCGCCCTGCACGGCAATGCCGGCAGCCGCGGAGGCGACATCGGCCAGTGGACCAGCCGCGCCGTGGTGATGACGCGCAGCGGCGAGGTGCTCCAGCGGCAACGCGAGGAGCTCGTCTTTGCCTACCGCGAGAGCAGCCTCGACGAGTTGGCGATCCTGTCGGCCGAGTTCGAACTCGACGCCGAAGACCCCGAACAGCTCACTAAGCGAATGCAGCAGCAGTGGATCGTGAAGAAAGCGAGTCAGCCGCTCGGTCATCAGAGCGCTGGCTGCATCTTCAAGAATCCGCGAGGCATGAGCGCTGGCATGCTGATCGATCAGGCCGGGCTGAAAGGAGCCCGCATCGGCGGAGCGGAGGTCAGCGACCGGCACGCAAACTTTATCATTGCCGAGTCCGGCGCCTCCAGCCAGGACGTATTGCGGCTGATCGAATTGGTCCGCAGCCGGGTTGCCGATCGGCTCGGGATCGAGTTGGAAATGGAAATCGAGGTTTGGTGATGCCTGTAACCTAACCGACGCCGTCAAGGAGGATGGCTATGACGATCCATGCATCGAGTCCGTTGCGCGTTGCGCTGCTGGCGGGCGGCGATTCGCCGGAACGCGATGTGAGTTTGGCCAGCGGCCGGCAGGTGGCGGCGGCATTGGCGAAGCGGGGGCACATTGTCGCGGCGTTTGATCCGGCCGAAATCCGGCTGAGCGACATCTGCTGGGGCCGCTACGATATTTGCTTCATCGCCCTGCACGGCGGCGCCGGCGAAGACGGTCGGCTGCAGGCTGAATTGGAAGAGTTGGTCGTGCCTTATACCGGCAGCGGCCCCTTGGCGTCGCGGCTGGCCATGAGCAAATCGGCCGCCAAGCGGCGTTTCGAGCGGCGCGGCGTGCCCACGCCCCCCGCCGTGGCGTTCGAAGCAAGCGACTCGATTGACGACGTCGCCGAGCGCGTCGCCCCGCTCGGCTATCCGCTGGTCGTGAAGCCCGACGGCCAAGGTTCGAGCCTGGGAGTCGGCATCGCCCGCGACGAGAGCCAGTTGGCGGCCCTGGCAACGGATGCCGGCCGCTACGGTTCCTTGTTGCTGGCCGAACGGTGGATCGACGGTCGCGAGTTTACCGTGGCGGTGCTTGGTCGCCGGGCGTTGCCGCTGTTGGAAATCGCCGCGCCTGGCGGCTGGTTCGACTACCGGGCCAAGTACGAACGCAACGACGTCGAATACCGCTTCGAGACGGGCTTGCCTGAAGCGACCGTGGCGGAACTCGAATCGACCGCCGTCGGCGCCGCAGCCGCGCTCGATACCGCCGGCCTGGTTCGCGTCGACTTGATGCTCGACAAGAACGGCCGGCCGTGGGTGTTGGAGCTGAATACGGTCCCAGGGCTGACTTCGCACAGCCTGGCGCCGAAGGCCGCGGCCCGCGCGGGAATCGATTTCGCGGCCCTCTGCGAATGGATGCTGGCCGACGGGCTGCGCCGGTTTTCGCAGCGCGCCGCCGTCGCGGAGGCCGCACGATGACCGCCAACCAAGCGTCGAAAACCGCCTCCAGCACGACGCCACGGCCGGTTCCCGCCGCTCGGCGGCTGTTCCGAGATTTGGTGACTCTAGGTTTGCTCTGCGGCGCTTTGGCGGCCGGCGGCTATGCGGTCTGGCTCGAAGTACGCGAACGCGTGCTCGATTCGGACCAGTATCGGGTTTGTCTCGAGAACGTCGTCATCACGCCGCCAGCCGAGTGGATCCGCAGCGACGTCAAGGCCGAGGTGCTGCGCGACGCCGAAGCCAACGGCGCGTTGTCCGTGCTCGACGAAGACCTGGCGAAGCGAATGCACCAGGCGTTCTCGGCCCATCCTTGGGTAGCGAGGGTCGTCCGCGTGGCGAAACTGCCGCCCGCACGACTGCACGTAGAATTGGTCTATCGCAAGCCGGTCTGCATGGTGCAAGTCGCCGAAGGACTATTTCCGATCGACGAGACGGGCGTTTTGCTGCCGACGGCCGACTTCTCGCCGCACGAAGCCGCGCGCTATCCTCGCTACTCGAACGCGCCGCTCACCACCGAGCCGCCAGCGGGCTCGGTCTGGCAAGAGCAGCGCATTTTCGCCGCGGCGCAGCTCGCGTTGGTGCTCGGCGACGTTTGGGAAGAATTCAACTTCGAGCAGTTCGAGCCGCAGACCGAGCCGGGCAGCAGCGCGCTCGATTTTCAACTCGTCACGAAGAAAGGCACGCGCGTGCTTTGGGGCGCGGCGCCGACCACGGACGAGGCTGGCCAAGCGCTTGCCAAGGCCAAGCTCGCCAAGCTGAAGCAATATTTCGCCGAGCGCGGCACGCTGGAAGGCTCCCACGGCCGGCAGGACCTCGACCTGCGGCACGGCGAGTTGCAGGTTCTCGCGCGTACGGCGCTCGCGCCCAATCGCTAATCGACTCTCAAAGCAGGGTTTTCGCCGCTCGCTTCCGTTGCGTCCGGCTTCTCAACGCAAAGCTCGACCTGTGCGATTTGACCCAGCGCAGGCTTGGCCCCCGCCTTGGGCCAGGGCGGTTCTCCAATAGGCATCGGCATCCAATACGCTGGTTAAGCAATAGGAGTCCGAGTCATAAGCCATATAATCTATGCATATTCTATGTTAATTTATTCAGGTTTTTCATTGACAGGACATTGATGTCGCGCAATAATCATCGAAGTCAAGTCAATTGCTTTCTCGATTTCTTATCCTCGGCGAGATTTTTGGGGACTCAAAACCCAGTGGCGGGCTTCTCCTTTTTATCCGGCAGTCGATTCTCACGCGGAGTGACCGTTGGGAAAATGCTGCCGCGCAATAGCTGCGATGAGGCCGCGCGCGAGTGGCCGGCAGGAGGCTCTTATCTAACAGGATATGTCCTCTCTCGCGCCTTCAAGCGAATAACACTTACTGGTTGAGTCTTTTGTTTACGCAGTCTAGGGTAAAAGGAGGAGTTGTATGCGTTTCGTTAGGGTGACGTTCGGCTTATCAACTGTTCGACGATATCGGGCTGCACGGCCAGGATTTACCTTGGTCGAATTGTTGGTAGTAATTGCTATTATCGGCATTTTGATTGCATTGCTGCTGCCGGCTGTGCAAGCGGCTCGGGAGGCGGCGCGCCGCACGGAGTGTACGAATAAAATGAAGCAAATCGGGTTGGCCTTGCAGAATTACCATGATACCTGGCACCGCTTCCCGGCTTCCGTCGAATGGGGCGCCTACAACGTGTTGGCGCCAACTACATACCCCCAACTCCCATATCATCACACGTGGCTGGAGGCCATTCTGCCCTTTTTGGCTTATGATCCGGTATATAAAGCAGTGAATCGCAAGATGCCCGCTTACCCGCAAAGCCAGCAGATTAATTATACCCAAAACATGATTGCTCCACTGTCTAAGCAGCTTCCCGAGTTGCTCTGCCCCAGTGATACCGGGCTGATCCCCATTACTCAGACGTGGGGCTTCCCGGTGACGAACTATTGCGGAAGCGAGGGCTATCACTGGTGGGACACGGCGAATATCGGCTATTGGCCCCCCTGGTCAGGCTGGGGCTTCATGAATCCGGCGGGCGACTATTGCGGTATGTTTCGTACCGAGCACAACTGTTCGTTCGGCCACTGCGTGGACGGTGCAAGCAACGTTATTCAGGTTGGTGAGCGAAATCAGACTGGCTATAAGGGTGGAATGATAGGGCCCCAGAATCTGTGGATGGGTCTCGGCATGCCCCGTTTGCCGAGCGGTGAGCAGGTGTTTGCCAATGCGTTCGTAGGCAGTGGGATCGCCGGAACATGTTGTCAAAGCGGCAAGTATATGTGGCCCGACGGCACTGCGCCCACCGGGGGCTGGTGGAAATCCGGGCCGTACTCGTTCACGCCGACCTATATTACGGCTTGGGGCGCGAACACCGAATGGGCCGGACCGAGTTCGGTTCACACGGGTTCGATGATTAATTACCAGTTCGCTGACGGTAGCGTCCGCGCGTTGCAGGCGACCATGGATTACCGCATTTTTCTGATGCTGAACTCCGAGACAGACGCTCACCAGATTCCGGACAATTCGTATTGATGCCCGCGTGGCAATGTTATTAGTTGATGGCGTGCGGGGGCGCCAGAACCCGCTGAAACCAAAACATCAGCATCAACAAGCTGCTTTAAGGAGATTCCCTTGAAACGATCTGCGCTTTTGGCCGTTGCGCTAATCAGCATTTTGTTAGAAACGGGTTGCGGCAAATCGGCGCCGTCTAGTCCACCGCCGGGCTACAAAGACCCCGTAGATATGGTGAACATGCCGGCGATGCCAAAAGATCCGGCGCCTGTGACTTCTGATGATACAAGTGGTGGGCCGAAGAAGCCATAGACGGAATGAGGACCAGTCGATTCCAGCGAATGCGAAACAGTTCAAATCGAAATCGGCGTCTGCCTCGAAAAGTTGAGTCTTGCCTTGCGAGGAGGGCTGCTGTACGGTTCCCGATCTGTCGTATGTCGTATGCAGCGTGACAATCGGTTCCGAAGAGTCCTCGTCAATCGCCGCTATTTTCCATCACCTCGCGTAAAGCCTGTGTGGCGAGCCGCGTCACGAGGATGGTGGCCGCCAGACCGACGAAAAACAGGGCATGTTGCCACCGCCCGGCGGCCGCGTTGCCGGCGGCCAGATCGGTGATTTGCCGGGCGGCCGAGCCGAGATAGCAATACATCAGCGTGCCGGGCAACATGCCCGTCCAGGTGGCCAGGGCGTAACGGCTGAACGAAATCTTCGAGGCCCCGAAGGCGTAGTTCAGCACGCCGAACGGCAGCAGCGGCGAGAGCCGGGCGAGAAACACGATCTTGAAGCCCTGCTGGTCGACCGCCCGATCGAGCGTTTGCAGCCGGGGCGAGCGGGCGAGCTTTCGCTCGATCCAATCCCGCAGCAAATATCGGCTGACCAAAAAGGCCGCGCAGGCGCCGGCGACGCTGCCCGCCGAAACCGCCACGAAGGCCCTCGGCATGCCGAAGGCGAACGCTCCGGCCAAGGTCAGCCACGAGCCCGGAACCATCAATACGCTGGCCGGCACATAGACCGCGGCCAACAACAGCGGCCCCCACGCGCCCAAGGCCCGGACCTGCTCGACGATTTGCCCCCAACGGGCCGCGTCGCGCGGAACATAACGCCAGGCGGCGACGCCGGCGGCCAGCAACAACGCTGCGGCGACAATTCGTTGAATCAAGGGCTTTTTCATGACTTCACCACAGTTTAACCGATCCCTTGCGCTGCGTTTTGCCGCCGACCGCCACTCGCCACTTAGGCGCCGATAGGATACGATTGTGGAAAGGATCAAGCCAATCGGTGCGACGGGCCAAGACGCACTAGGTTGAATCCAAGTCGAAGAGCAAACTCCCCATGATTACTCCTGCCGAACTTCTCAGCTACTTAAAAGCCAAGCCATTCCGTCCGTTCCGGATCCACATGGCCAGCGGCCAGACCTATGACGTCCGCCATCCGGAGATGGCCCGCGTGGGGCGCAACGTGCTGCTGCTGTTCACGTTTGTCAGCGATGATCCCGATGTTTTCGATCGCTGGGAAACGGTCTCGCTCATGCTCATGGAAAGCGTTTCGCATCTCGACCAGTCGATTTCGCAGGCTTGAATCGACCACCGCTGTTCGAACCTCGCCCAGGAGGCACGCGCCATGTTGACTTACCAAAGAATGGGCTGCTATGTGACCACCGAGCCGTTTCGGCCCTTTCGCATCAAAATGGCCAGCGGTCGGACGTTCGACATCCGACATCCCGAAATGGTCAAGGTTGGAAAGAGCGACATCGTGATTTTCTCTTTTGTCTCCGATGAGCCGAACATTTACGACGACTGGGATACCGTTTCGCTGGTGTTGATCGAGTCGATTTCGTATTTAGAATCTTCAATTCCGCAGAACTAGCCTTCCAAACCAGAACCTTCATGCACCCCTTGCCCATCATCGATTCGTCGCCCGAAATCGCTCCGCCCCAATCTCCACGCAATTCAGTCGCCAAGGGTCGTTATAGCTTCGTCAGCCTCGGCTGCCCGAAAAACCTGGTCGATAGCGAGCGGATGCTCGGCCTACTGCAGCTCGACGGCTACCAGTTGGTCGGCGAGCCCGAAGGCGCCGATTTCGTGATCGTCAACACCTGCGGGTTCATCGAACGGGCTCGCGAGGAATCGTACGGCACGATCCGCGAAATGCTCGAACTGAAACGCCGCGGCGCCATCAAGGGGGTGATCGTCTCGGGTTGTCTGGCGGAACGCGAGAAAGAAGCGCTGCTGGAAAGCTGCCCGGAGATCGACCATTTGGTCGGCGTCTTTGGCCGCGAGCAGGTTACGAAAGTGGCCGATCGCATGCTCGGCGGGCTGGTCGAACAGCGGACCGTCTTCCAGCCGGCGCCAACCCGCCCGCTGCCGGATACGGCGCGGCTGCGGATCACGCCGCGGCACTTCGCCTTTCTGAAAATCTCCGAAGGCTGCGACCGGCTGTGTACGTTTTGCGCCATCCCCAAGATGCGCGGCAAGCACGCCACGAAGCCGATCGAGGAAGTGCTGGCCGAAGCCCGCGAACTGGCGGCCGACGGCGTCCGCGAGCTGAACATCGTCGCCCAGGACACGACCTACTACGGCCTGGATCTTTACGGCCGGCCGCGGCTGGCCGAACTGCTGGCCGAACTCGATCGGATCGAGGGGCTCGATTGGATCCGGGTCATGTATCTGTATCCGATGTACTTCACCGACGAACTGATCGAGGTGCTGGCCAAGAGCAAGCGGATTACGCCTTATCTCGATATGCCGCTGCAACACATCAACGAGGCGATGCTCAAGCGGATGCAGCGCCGCGTGACGCGGGCCGAGACCGAAACGCTGCTGGCCAAGCTGCGTCAGGCGATTCCCGAACTGGCGCTGCGAACCACGTTCATCGTCGGCTTCCCCGGCGAAACCGAGGCGCAGTTCGAAGAACTCGTCGAATTCGTGCGCCGGCAGCGGTTCGAGCGGCTCGGCGTGTTCACGTATTCGTTCGAGCCCGATACGCCCGCGGCCCGGCTGCCCGACCATCTGCCCGAAGACGTGAAAGAAGAACGTCGCGAGCGATTGATGGCCGTGCAGCAGGAAGCGGCCTTCGCCTGGAACGAGGCCCAACTCGGCCGGAAACTCGACGTGCTGATCGACCGGGCCGTGCCTGGCGAATCCCGGGCCTGGATCGGCCGCTCGTACGCCGACGCGCCGGACGTCGACGGCGTCGTGTACGTGACCGGGAAAAAATTGAAGCCGGGGCAGATCGTGCCTTGTGAAATCGTTGCTTCCGAAGGCTATGATTTGGTGGGAGTCGCGGTGGGCAAGGGCCGATGATCGGCGGCGGCAGCCATCCGCGAAACCGTCGGCTAAAACGATCGAACCGCCACCTGAGCGAAATCGAGCAGCTCCTATGTCGGTCAGCACCCAACCGCAACCTCGGGCGAACGTCTTCAATCTGCCGAACCAGCTCACGATTTTGCGGCTCGTGCTGTCGATCGTGCTGTTCGCCTTGATCACGTTTCAGCTTTATACGGCCAGCTTTTTCGTGTTCGTCGTGGCGGCCTCGACCGACTGGCTCGACGGCTATTTCGCCCGCAAATACGGCATGGTGACGATGCTGGGCCGCATTCTCGACCCGTTCGTCGACAAGATCATCATTTGCGGCACGTTCGTCTGCCTGGTCGCCGATCCGCTCTCGGGCATCCGGGGTTGGATGGCGGTGATCGTCGTCGGACGCGAACTGCTGATTACGGCGCTGCGCAGTTTTCTGGAACAGCAAGGCGCCGATTTTTCGGCCACCATGTCCGGTAAGCTGAAGATGCTCTTGCAGTGCCTGGCCGCGGGAACCAGCCTGTTTTTGCTGTCCGGCATGGTTTCGAGCCCGGCCACACCGCCTGGGTGGCTGAGCTATTTGTTGATCGGGTCCGTCTGGGGAGCGGTCGCGCTGACCGTGTACTCGGGCGTCGAATACGTTCGCCGCGCCATTCTGCTATGGCGTGAGTGAGATGGGCTTTCTCGTACTTTTGTTTGCCGCCGGCCTGATCGCCGCAAGCTTGACGGTTTGGGCCAAGGCCGCCGCGAAATGGCGGCGCGGGGCGCCGCTCGTGGCTTACGAGCCGCGCGGGCCGTTTCCGGCGAAACTGCTCGACCTGTTCGTAATCGCGGTATTTTACGTGCTGACGAACCTCGCGGTCTACGTCGTGCTTTACGGCGCCGCGACTCCCAGCGATGGCGAAACACCCGCTCTGCGCGATGTCGTCGTCGCGCTCGCCGCCACGGCGCTGACGAACCTGCTAACGATGGGCTTGGCCATTCTCTGGATTCGCGGCCGCAGCGGCGCCTCGTGGGCCGACTTGGGTTTTGGCCTCGACAAAGCCGCGGACGATCTGCGGCTGGGCCTGGCGGCGTTCGCCGCCGTCAGCGTGCCGGTTTACGTGTTGCAGGGCTTCCTCTCGCAATTCGTCCGCGAGCAGCACCCGATCATCGAGCTGCTGCTAAAACATCGCGAACCGTGGCTGCTGGCCCTCAGCGGCGCATCGGCCGTGCTCGTAGCGCCGTTGGCCGAAGAGTTTTTCTTTCGCGTGCTTTTGCAGGGCTGGGTCGAGTCGCTGGTCGCGCCGGCCGAGCCAAGTCCCGCCGAGACGCCCTCGGCCGCCGTTCAAGAACCGCCGATCATTTTCGGGCCTGCCGATCCGGATCATCCCTATTCGCCGGCGCCGTCGACGGCCGAAGCGTTCGAAGTCGAGCCACTGCCGGTTGAAGAAGGCGCGCAGTTGCCTCCGGCAGCGCGGATCCGCGTGGCCGGAGTGCGTTGGGACCGCGCAGCAATTTTGTTCAGTTCCGCGATCTTTGCCTTGATGCACCTCGGTCACGGCGCCGCCCCGATCCCGTTGTTTTTTCTGGCCTTGGCGCTCGGTTACCTTTACCAGCGCACCGGGCGTTTGCTGCCCTCGGTCACGGTTCATCTGTGTTTGAACGCCTGCAGCCTGGCGGCGCTGTATTTGGGGCTGGCCGCCGAAGTTAAGTGAACTGCTAAGTGAGTTGCTAAGTGAACTGCAAAGTGAGTTGAAACTTGTTGACGATGGATTCTTTCGCAGAAAGCCGACTCGATGCCTCTCGACCCTGAAGCCGAAATCCTGGTCCTCGCAGCGGCCCGAGTGCCGACGACGCCTCTCGAACAACTCACGCCCCAGCAGGCGCGCGACGACATGTTGCGGCAAACCGCGTTGCTCGGTCGCGGCGAACCGGTCGAGAAGATCGAGGACGTGCTGGCGCCGGGTCCAAACGGCGAAATCCCGATTCGCGTCTACACGCCGGCCGGCCGCGCGCCGTTCGCCTGCCTGGTCTATTTTCACGGCGGCGGATTCGTGATCGGCAACCTCGAGACGCATGACGCCTTGTGTCGCATGATCGCTAACGCGTCCGGCGCGGTCGTCGCCTCGGTCGATTACCGGCTGGCCCCCGAACACAAATACCCGGCCGCGGCTGCAGACGCCTACGCGGCGACCTGCTGGATCGCCGAGCACGCCCAGCGGTTCGGCATCGACCGGCGCCGGATCGCCGTTGGAGGCGATAGCGCCGGCGGCAACCTGGCGGCGGTGGCGACGATGATGACCCGCGATCGCGGCGGTCCGCAGTTGGCCTTTCAGCTTCTGCTCTACCCGGTGACCGACGCCTATCTGGAAACGACGTCGTACGGGCAATACGCCGAGGGCTACCTGCTCACGCGCGCCGCCATGGCCTGGTTTTGGGAGCATTACCTGAATGAACCCGCCGAGCGCGAGCACGCCTATGCCGCGCCGCTGCGAGCCGAAGACTTCTCGGGCCTGCCGCCGGCGTTGGTCATCACGGCCGAATGCGATCCGCTGTGCGACGAAGGCGAAGCCTATGCCAAGCGTCTCGAAGCAGCGGGCGTGCCGGTCACTCTAACGCGCTACTCGGGCATGATTCACGGCTTCATACGCCGCGCGAAGTTGCTCAGCCAGGGGCGGAAGGCGGTCTCGCAAATCGCCGAGGCGCTGCGCGCAAACCTCTGTCAGATTTAGCGTTAGCTCGCACGCTTGGCGAAAGTTCGCCAGCTTCTCGCTATGCCAGACCCGGCACGCGGCCTTGGCCTGGGCGGCATTTTCCGTTTCGCGCGTGATATCCGCCGATGCGCGACGCCCTGAGACAACGGGCAACCGTTGCCATCCGCAGCGATTGTTGAAGCTGACCCCGAAGCGCCCGAGGTATATTTGGGCGGCGAGTCGACTGCCCGTGGCCGACGCCCTGTTACGTCGGCCGTATTTTGTCAGGAGGCCCGAGATGATCGAACGGCATTTCGCGTTCAGTACGGCAATTGTATTTTGCCTGGCGGCGTCGGCCTTCGCCGAGGACGCGTATTACGATCTTATGATCGCCGACTTGGAACTGGTTCGACAGACGCCCGAAAAGGACGAGGCCGAAGCGGCCAGCGGCTCGACGCACTGGCGGCAGCGCACCGCGCGCGTGCCGTATGCTTCGCTCGACGGCGGGGGCGAAGCGTTCCTGTCGTTGAGCGGGGAAGCCGCGAATTGGGCCCGGCTGGAGGATTGGAAGCGCGACGGCCGAATTGCAATTCTCGCCCCTCAGGGCCAAGCGCCCTCAGGCCGGTTGTTTTTGCCCGACAGCGACGACACGGCGTTGGTCAGGTTCGATTTCGAACTTCCGGCCGAAAAAACCGCGCCGAAAGCCGATGCAAAGCGAGCTTTCCATGTGGCGAAGCAGATTCACTATCGCCGTCTGATGGAACGCGGCATCCCTGGCGCCGCCTGGTTCCGCCATCAATGGAAGGCGGCCGGCGCCCAGGTCAACGCGCAACAGGGCGCCGCCGCCGAGGCGCGCGGGCGAGAGCAAGAACGCTTCGCCCGAGAGAACAGCCTGGAAGACACGTTTGCCCTGTTCAGCGGCAGCCGGGCAGTGAGCGAGAATCTGCAACTCGATCGGGATTTGCGAGTCGGCGCCAGCGGGGCGGGCGATCTCGAAGTCGACAAGTTGGAAGGCATCTCCATCAAGGAGATCGACTGGCAGCCGCTCATCAAGGATCTCCACCCGGAACTCGATCCGTTGGCCGCCGCCATCCCGGCCGATCAGCACGTAGTCTTTTTTCCATCGTTTCAAGCTCTGGTCGCCGTGGCCGACGAGATCAGTCGCCAGGGGACGCCGCTGGCGCGGTTCATGGAATCTCGCTCGGAGGACGAACGGCTCAAAGAACGTTACGAGCGGCAATTGGGCCTGCCGCTGTCGCTTTTGGCGCGCTTGCTCGGAGGGCAGGTCATCGACAGCGTGGCGTTGACCGGCTCCGACCCCTACTTTTTCGCGGGAACCGACGTGGCGCTGGTTTTCGAGGCCAAGCAGCCGGCCGTGCTGAAACCTCTGTTGCTGGCGCGGATTGCGGCGGCCGTGCAAGGCCAGGCCGAGGTCAAGGCGGTGCAGGGCGAAATCGCGGGGATCGGCTATGCCGGCTTCGTTTCGCCCGATCGCAAAGTCTCGTCGTACGTCGCTGAAGTGGGTCCGACCGTGGTCGTTACGAATTCGACGACGCAACTGGCCCGCTTGGCCAACGTCCGCCAGGGCCAAGCGGCGGCCATCGCTGGGCTGCCGGAATACAAGTTCTTCCGCGGCCGCTACCCGCGCGGCGAAGGGAACGAATCGGCGCTCGTGTTTCTGAGCGACGCCACGATCCGCCGCTGGTGCGGCCCGCGTTGGCGGATCGCCGATTCTCGCCGCGTTCGGGCGGCCAGTATGCTGGCCGAGTTGCAGGCCGAACAGATGGACCGCCTGGCGGTCGGCAAAGCCGCAGCGCTCTACGTCGACAAACCGCCGGCCGAATTGGGCGAGCTGCGATTGTCGGCCGGCAACGTGCATTCCGCCACGATGGGTTCGCTGGCATTCATGACGCCGATCGCGGAGTTGCAGATCGACAAAGCCACCTCGGCCGAGGCGGACGCCTATCGCGCGTGGCGGAGCCAATATCAATCGAATTGGCGCTGGGCCTTCGACCCGATCACCTTGCGGCTAACCGTCGAAGACCAACAACTCGCGGCCGATTTAAGCGTGATGCCGCTCATCTGGGGCAGCGATTACCGCAACTGGGTCGAGGCGGCCCTCGGCGCCGAAATCAAGCCCGGCGCGGGTGATCCCCACGACGCACTGGCGCATTTCGTGACGGCCGTCAACGCCAAGTCGGAAAGGCTGCGTCAGTCGGAAAGCTTCGTCGCCGGTCTGGTCAAAGTCAGCCTCTTCGATTGGTTGGGCGAATCGGTCGCCTGGTACGTCGACGACGACCCGCTTTGGCGGGAACTGGCCATCGCCAAGACCCCGCAGGAAGCCTCGCGATTCATGGAGCGAAACTTCCACCGACTGCCGATCGCACTGCACTGCGAAGTGACGAACTCGGCCAAGCTAATTCTGTTCATGGCCGGCGTGCGCGGGCTACTGGAGCAAGTGGCCCCCGAAATGACCGTCTGGGAGACGCTCAAGCACAACGATCAGCCCTACGTCAAAATCGCCTTGAGCGAGCGCGGCCGCGGCCAATTCCGAGAGGCCGTCGAACTGGCCATTTACTACGCCTTCTGGTCGGACGGACTGGTCGTCACGCTCAATGAAAGCGTGCTCAAGCGGGCCCTCGATCGGCAATCGGCTCGCCAGCAGGCTCAAGCCGAAGGCAAGCAACCGTCCCCGCCGGCGAGGCCCTGGCTCGGTTCGAGCATGGCCATGCAGTTCGAGGGTAAAGCCGTCGCGCAGCTCGGCCGCCTGATAGAGAGCGATTTTCAGCAAACGCTGCAAGTTCGCTCGTGGGACAACCTGCCGATTCTCAACGAATGGCGCCGCCGCTACCCGGACCGCGACCCGGTCGAACTGCACGAAGCATACTGGCACACGCGGCTGGTTTGCCCCGGCGGCGGCAAGTACGTCTGGAACGACGAATGGCGGACGATGGAATCGACCGTCTTCGGTCCCCCTGGCCAGCCCAAATCGCCCGAAGTTCTGCCGGCGCCCTGGCAGTCGCTCCGCGGCGGCAACCTGGGCGTGACGTTCGAGCACGAGGGCCTGCGGGCCAAGGCGGTGCTCGATCGCGAGGCGCCTTGAGGTCTTCCGAGCGGCCGCTTGCGAGGCGCCGCAGCGGTTGGCACAATGAGCCGCGAACCATTGGCGAGCCGGAGGCGTTCGATTGGCGAGCCGGAGGCGTCAGCCTCCGGGTCCGTTATGAACTTCGTTGGCGCCCTCACGTGGCGCGATTCGACAACGGCTCATCGGCGTCTGGCGGCCGTATCGTACCAGGGGGCTGACGCCCCCCGCTCGCCTGCTCGACGAAACAAATCACCGCGGCCGCGCAGGCTGCCAAGATAAAAAGGAAAACCCATGCTGCTCGTCCATAACGTCTTTTTCTCACTCAAAGAACCGACCGACGCCAACGGCAAGAAGCTGGTTGCGGCTTGCCACAAATACCTTTCCGATCATCCGGGTACGGTGTTTTACGCCGCAGGCACGCTGGCTGATCTCGATCGTCCGGTGAACGATCGCGATTTCGACGTCGGCCTGCACGTGATCTTCGAAGACCGGGCCTCGCACGATGCCTACCAAACGGCGCCGAAGCACCTGCAGTTCATCGAAGAGAACAAAGCCGATTGGGCCAAAGTCCGCGTCTTCGATTCCAACGCCTGCGGCGCCCAATAGCGACGCCGGGCGATCCGGCAGATTCATCCGTTGTCCACCGGTGCGGCTGCGAGGTCCGGTTAACGCGCCCGCGATGCGTCTAGCGCCGGGTCGTCGCTGGCAGACTCCCGCAACTCGCCGCGCTGATTGGTCTGCCAGATGTGGCCGCTTTCGACGTCGATCGCCGTCAGCCAGCCGCCCGTGTAGCAGCCGGTGTCGATGCACTTGAGATGCCCCAGATCGCGAATTTTGCCGTCCGGCTGCAGCGTATGCCCGACGACGGCCGTTTTGCCCGAGCAGTGCGGACCCGGAGTGAATTCGCGCAGCGATTGCCAGAGCAAGACGTCGCGGGGTTGCTGTTCGAGCGCCGTCTGCGGATCGTAGTTGGCATGGACGAAGAAGAAATCGTCCTCGACGTGCAGTAGCTTGCAGTTCTCGATGAATTCGATGTGTTTGGCCGGAATCTTATCGAACCCAGCGGCCGAACCGTACGATTTCATCGTCGCCAATCCGCCGCAGGCCAGCCAGAGACGCATGCTCTCCGTCCCTCGCATGCTCGCCAGCAGCATTTCCTCATGATTGCCCAATATGGGCGTCAGCCGGCAACGGGCGGCCAGATCGATGAACTGCTCCAAGACGCCGGGCGAATCGGGTCCGCGATCGATGTAATCTCCCAGCGGTACGACGGCGTCGGACGGTTGCGGCGAGATTGCCTCGAGCAGGCGCGCCAGCGCGACCGAACAGCCATGAGTATCGCCGATGGCGATGGTGCGCATTACGTGTTAGAGGATCCGCCCGAGGTAGATGCTTATTGCAGCCGGAGAATACAAAACAAGCGCAAAACGCTCGTTTACGGCTGGTTCGCGAAAACCAACGCTTCACTGGAACTTTAGGGTGCGGCTGCGAATTGGGCAAACGGATCAGAAAGAAAATGCGGTATTTTCACCAAAGGTGGGGAATCGGCCTCTTGCTTAAAAAGCCGACGAGCCGCAAGCAAGCTTACGGCTCGTCCGCCGGAAACAGCCGGATTTCTTTGTCGGCGTTCGCGACTTCGCAGTGCAATTGCACTAGCCCGGATTATTCATCAGCCCAGCTATTACTTGACGAAGCGCTCCATACAAACACGAAGCGCCAGCGAGGTAAGTGCTTTGCTCCGCCTCGCTTGCGCTTCGGGTTGGTGTGGGCTGATGAATAATCCGGGCCAGCGTGCAAACGCGTCATTGCGGCCGACCGCGTCCACGGCCGCCGCGACCGCCGCCAAAGCCGAAAGCGGCGCCTGACGGCAAATCAAGCTTCTCGCCCTGCATGCTGGCGAACTCAGTCCGCTGATCTTCGGTCAACACGGCCAGGCACTTGTCGGTCAGCTCCTTCTGCAGTTCGGCGCGTTTTTCCTGGCTTCCTTCGCCAAAGCCGACTTCGCGCATTTTCGCTCCGAGGTCGGCGTGTACGTCTCGCAGCTTTTGCTGCTGTTCGTCGGTCAGCTTCAGCGCTTGGGCGACTTTTTCATCGTTAAGAGCCCTGGCCCCTTGCGCCTGGAGGACGATCTGGTCCAGCCGTTGCACTTGTTCCTTGGTGAGTAGCTTGGCCGCCGCTTCGCCGTGTACCTTGGACTTTTCCTGGAATTCTGCCATTTTCTTCTGGCGTTCTTCTTGCGTCGCGTCTTGCAAACCGGCGAAGGCGCTTTGTTGGTCGCTGCGCATCTGCTCGGCGATGGCCTGAACCTTCGACTTTTGCTCGTCGTCGAGCTTCAAATCCTCCTGCACCTTCGGCACGGCCAGCAAATTGACCTTCATTACGTCAGGCGACGGGCCGAAACCGCCACCGCGGCCCCCCCGTCTTGGGCCTTGGGCGTGTACGGCGGAAATCGAAGACAACGCGAGCAAAGCGACCATCGAGACGATCGCCAGACGATTGCGGAACATGACGCGCTCCTTGAAGTAGGGGACTAAGAAGTGAACTGGTCGTGTGAAGAGTGCGACCTCGGACGCGCAGGTTACACGCTTTTGGCCGATCTGATCAGGCGCCGCGATTGCCTTCAGCCTTGGGTGCCCGATAATCTGACCCATTTACGGCCAGACCTCGATTCGTCGTGGGGCGGCTTTGCAGGCAGTCGGGGACTGACGGCCTGCAAGGCCGCACCACAAGATTTCGGCGGCGCTCGCCAGGCGGCCAACCTCTCCGAGGGCGCCGCCTCGAACCAGGCGGCGTCAAGCTGATCGAGGATGGACCAACTCTTTCCGGTCCGGCTCGCCGATACGGACCGAGGAATTCAACTCATCGCGCAGGATCGTCAGATGACTCGGCGCTTCGATGCCGATCCGCACGCTGCCTGTCGAAAGCCGCACCACCGTAATCGTGATGTCGTCGCCGATTTGAATACGCTCGTTGACTTTTCGCGACAATACAAGCATCGCTCGGCCTCCGTGCTTTGGATTTGTCTTGGGCGGGTTGCTAGCATAGCGATGCTAGCATCGCGAAACAAGACTGCCGCAGGAACCGCGTCGCAGCCGCGATGGAAGCCGAATGATTGAAAAGGATTACGTCTGTGGAAACCAAGCTGCTTGCCGTCGACCCTCTGCGACCGTCGCCCCAAGCGATTGCCGAGGCCGCCGAAATCATCAAAGCCGGGGGACTAGTGGCCTTTCCGACGGAGACGGTTTACGGCCTGGCGGCGAATGCCCTTGATGCCGCGGCAGTTGCGCGCATTTTTGTTGCCAAAGGCCGGCCGCCGCAAAACCCAATCATCGTCCACATTGCCGACTTGGCCGAGCTAGCCGCCGTTGCGGCCGAATGGCCGCCGCTGGCAGCCAAATTGGAGGCTCGCTTCTGGCCGGGTCCGCTCACGCTGGTGCTCAAAAAACACCCGCAAGTGCCCGATATCGTCACCGCGGGCGGCCCGACGGTAGCGGTCCGCATGCCGTCTCATCCAGTCGCTTTGGCCCTGATCCGGGCCTCGCAAGCGCCTCTCGCCGCGCCTAGTGCGAACGTTTCGACTCAGATTTCGGCCACGCGGGCGGAGCACGTGTTGCGCGGCTTGTCAGGCCGAATCGACCTGGTGCTTGACGCCGGGCCGACGGCCGGCGGCCTTGAATCGACCGTGCTCGACGTTACCGCCAGCCCGCCGCGACTGCTGCGGCCAGGCCTGGTCGCTCCCGCGGAGATCGAAGCGGTCATCGGCCCGATCGCCGGGGTCGATCGATTCGCGGCCGGCGGCGTCGCGGCCGGTGGGGAAGAGCCGGTTGGGCCCTTGCGTTCGCCGGGGATGCTAGCCCGGCACTACGCCCCCCAGGTTCCGTTGGAATGCCTGCCGCAGGGCGACGACTGGGCGCGGATCGAGGACCTGCGCCACGATCTGCGGCGTCTCGGCTGGCTGGCCTTGGGACCGGTAAACGCCGATGCCTCGTGCGGCGTGTTGATTATCGAGATGCCGACCGAGCCGGAAGCTTACGCGGCCCAGCTTTACGCCGCCTTGCACGCGCTCGAAGCCGCCGAGGTCGAGCGGATCATCGTTACGCTGCCCCCCGCAGGGGACGCCTGGCTGGCCATCCGCGACCGGTTGCGCCGGGCTTCCGTGGCGGAATAGCCGTCGAGTTTGCGAATGACGTCGGCCGCCCGCCCAATGTCTATTGGGACATTGGCGTTTGTGCGACTATGATGCCGCGACTTTGCAATTCAGCGAGGCTTCGAGTGAATCATCCGGAACAGCCCCTGTCTGTCGGCGACCGCCCCTGGGCGGTTCAAGCCGCCACTGCGTTTCCTGGCAGCGTGCTGCTGGTGAAACTGGGGCCCTTGGGCGAAGTCGTGCATACTCTACCGGCGGCCCAAGCGATTCGCGAGGCCTTTCCCGATGCTCGGATCGGATGGGTCGTCGAACAAAGTTCGGCGAGCCTGGTGCGCTCGCAGCCGTGGGTCGACGAGACGATCGAGTGGGATCGAAGACACTGGGGCGGTCTCGGTAAATTGATTCGGCGACTACGAACCGGCAACTGGGACGCGGCGGTTGACTTCCAGGGACTGCTCGTGAGCAGCCTGATCGCCTGGTTCAGCGGGGCTCCGCGGCGCGTCGGTTTCATTCCGTCGCTGGAAGCAGGGCATTGGTTCTACAACGAACGCTTGCCTTTGGAATCGTTGGAGATTCATGCCGTCGAGCGGCACCTTGCCCTGGCGGCGAAACTAGTCGGCGCCGCGCCGGCGGCGCCCATCGATCGGCCCTATTTGTTACGCCTGCCTCCGACCCGCGATCTGCACGCCCGAACGAACTTTCCCATGCACCCAAGCGCGGACGATCTGGCGGCGGTCGAGGCGTGGGGACAGTCGCGGCGTTTCAACCCAGGGCGCGAACAACTGGTCATTTTGAATCCGCATGGTTCCCTGTCGGCGAACCGCTGGCCGGTCAATCATTACGTTCGGCTGGTGCAGCGCTTGCTCGAACGGCCTCAAGTGCGAGTGGCGTTGTCGGGCGGCGTCCGGGCGCGAGAAACCTGCGACGACATTGCCGCGCCGTTCGGCGATGCGGTTTGGCGCGCCGACGGGCGGTTCAGTCCCTTGGGCATGGCGGCTTTGTTTTCGCAAGCCAGCGCCGTAGTCGCCGGCGACACCGGACCGCTGCACCTGGCGGCCGCCGTCGGAGCGCCGGTCGTCGCTTTGTTCGGCGCCTCCAGTGCGCTGCGAACTGGTCCCTACGCGGCCAACGCGATCGTTTTGGAGGCGGAATTGGCCTGCTCGCCCTGCGGGGCGAAAGCGTGTCCGTTGAAATACGACCCGCCGCTTTGCATGCAGCAGATCCAAGTCGACCGCGTGCTGGCGGCCGTGCTGTCGCGTCTGGCGCAGGCGCGGCCAGCCCAGCCTTTGCGCAAATCGGCATAGCCGGCTTATGGCTCACTCGGTTGCATCGCCCGTTCGCCTCGACACATCGCAAGCGGCATTGTCGCCGCGCCGCCCTGGTCGCGGCGCCCGCTTGCTGTGGCTTGCAGTCCTGTGCTTGTCGCTCGTCTGGGCGGGCTATCGGCGGACGCCCTGCGGAAGCGAGGCGGGAACGGCCTTTTCCTCGCCGGCTGCGCGCAAGGCCCAAGGCTCCGAGAAGCCGACCTTTCGCGTCGCCACGTTCAACATTCACGGCGGCGAAGGCCCCGACGGGCGCCTCGACTTAGAGCGCACCGCCGAGAGCCTGCGCGACTTCGATCTCGTCGCGCTCAACGAGGTTTACGGCCGCAACTTCTGGGAAGCCGCCGGCCAGGCCGAAATTCTGGGCCGGCTCACGCAAAGAGCTTGGTTGTTTGCGCCTTCCGAGCACCGTTGGGGGCACGATCATTTCGGTAATGCGTCCCTGACCTCGCTTGAGGTTCAGTCGTGGCAACGGATGCCGTTGCCGCGGAATTACGGCCATAGTTGCCGCAACTTGCTGCTCGCGGCCTTTGCCTACCGCGGGCAAACCGTGCGCGCGGTGATGACGCACCTCGATCGCAGCGACGACCGCGATCGCAACCGCCAGTTGCAATTGGTCGCCGAGCTGTTTCTCGGACTTGCCGAGCCGGCGATCCTGATGGGCGATATGAACACCACGGCCGACGAACCGGCGATGAAGCGGCTTTTGGCGACCCCCGGCGTGGGCGATCCGCTGGCGGAAATCATGCGCGAAAAGACGCCCCGTCGGATCGACTGGATCCTGACTCGCGGCCTGGAGGCGGCAAATGCCGGCCTGGTCGACTCCGGGGCGTCCGATCACCCTTGCGTTTGGGTTGAATTGCGGTTGCCGGGCGACGTGACGGGCCCGGCTCGCTAGTATTCGCAATGCTGGACAGGCGCCAACGAGTCTTTGGGAGTGGCTGGCAGCAGAGCGCAGCGATGCCCCAGCCACCCGTCGATTCAGGCTTGAAGACGCACTAGAATGGTAGAACTCCTTTCCTCCCAGGCGATCGAGAGATTCCATGCGCAAAATCTCCGTGCAAAACCTATATCTCGCCGCGGTCGTCGCCGCCAGCGGCTTGTTGATCGGTTACGCCGTCTGGCGCGAATCGGTGGCGGAAGCCGGGCCGCGGCAGCTCGGTTTGAAGGATATTCCGTTCGACGGAACGCAGGCCTATGAATATCTCAAGCAAATCTGCGATTTGGGGCCGCGCGTGAGCGGCACGGCGGGCATGCAAGCCCAGCAGGAACTGCTGCTCAAGCACTTCGAGAAGTTTGGCGCCGAGACGGATTTGCAGCGTTTCAAAGCCCGGCATCCTCGCGACGGTTCCGCCGTGCCGATGGCCAACCTGATCGTGCGCTGGCGCCCGGATCGAACCGAGCGAATCCTGCTGTGCGCCCACTACGACACGCGGCCGTTTCCCGACCGGGATCGCGTCGATCCTCAAGGCGTGTTTCTCGGCGCCAACGACGGGGCCAGCGGCGTCGCGCTGCTGATGGAATTGGCCCGCCACATGCCCGAGTTGGGCGGCGAGTTGGGCGTCGATTTCGCGCTCTTCGACGGCGAAGAATTCGTGTTTGGCGACAACGACGAATATTTTCTTGGCTCGACCTACTTCGCACAAGAATATGTCGCTCGTCCGCCGCGCGGCGCCTACCGTTGGGCGGTGCTGTTGGACATGGTCGCCGACGCCGATTTGAAAATTCTGCAGGAGGTCAACAGCCTGCGATGGGCCGATTCGCGGCCGCTGATCGAATCGATCTGGTCGACTGCCAGGAAACTAGGCGTACGCGAATTCGTCGCCCGGCGCGGCCACGATCTCCGCGACGATCACCTGCCGCTACACGACATCGCCGGCTTGGCGGCCTGCGATATCATCGACTTCGACTACCCGGCCTGGCACACCCGCGACGATACGCCCGAGCGGTGTTCGGCCTTGAGCCTGGCGAAAGTCGGCTGGGTGATGCACGAGTGGTTGAAAGCGGAGGTCGCCAAGCCGCGGCGGCGCGGAAACAGGACCCGCTAACGCGGAGGGTCGACGATGCTGCTGACGATCACGAACGCACTGCCCCGAGCGGCGGCGTCGCCTTCGAACCTTGTGACGCTGGTGCTGTTCCCCGGCGCCGTGATCGCCCTGGGCCTGGGGCTGATGATTTCGCACGTGCGAAGCTGGCGTCGCAACCAAGGCCAATTCGCCGCCGGGGACGAGCGCCGTTACTATCGCCGGCGTTTCTTGCGTCGCGTGCAGACCAGCGCGATGCTCGCGTTGGCCGGTCTCGCCTTGATCGTCGGGCAGTTGATTCCGCCGCACGTCTGGCCCTCGTTGTTCGTGTTCTTCTGGTGCGGCGTGGCGCTGCTGCTCGCGTGGGTGGTCGTGCTGGCCCTGGCCGACGCGGCGGCCACTCGCGCTTACGTCGGGCGGTTGCGGCGGCAGCGCACCGCCGAGAGGTCGCAATTGGAGCAAGAGCTGATGCGGCTCCGCCGGGGCAGCCAAAACGGCCATCCGCCCGATCCGCCCGTCGATTGACCCCCTCGACGAGGCGGCTTAGACTGAAAAATGCGTTAGGAACGGGGCAAGAATAACTTCTTCCTTCACGTCCGACTCCCTCTGGGAGAGGTTAAGTGAGGGCAATCGAACTGCGGAAGTTATTTTCGCCTCGTTTCTTAATGGCCCGCTTTTACCCCGGAAATTCGCTGAATGGACTCGTTTCGCCTGTGCCTGGCCCTGGGACCGCTGGCGGTTTATTTGTTGCTGCTGGGCGTGATTAACCTCTCGCGTCGCCCCCTGCTGGTCACGGGCGGACGAGACCTGGCGGCGCTGGGGGTGGGCGTTTCGGGATTGATTCTGATCGGCCCGATCGAATTGTTGTTGCCGGAAGACGCCGTCAACGCCTACCAGAAATACGTTTGGCTGCTGCTGATCGCCATGTATGCGTTGTGCGTATCTCTGGCGGCGCTGCTCGCGCGACCGCGGCTGACGATTTATAATTATTCGGCAGAACAGCTTCGGCCCGTCTTCGCGGCGGTGATCGGCTCGCTCGACGCCGAAGCGCGCTGGGCCGGCAGCAGTCTGGTGCTGCCGGGTTTGCACGTCGAGTTGCATCTAGAGCCTAATCCCGTGATGCGCAACGTCTCGCTGGTGGCTTCGGGCGACGAGCAGAGCTATGCTGGTTGGCGCCAGCTCGACATCGCGCTGGCCGCGCGACTGAAGCGGGCCGAATCGCCGGCCAACCCCTGGGGCCTGGCGCTGGCCGCGGCCTCGCTCGTGATGTTCGGCGTGATGGGCTGGCAGATGGTCGAATACCCTCAGGCGATTGCCCAAGGCTTTCGCGACATGCTCCGGCTTTAGGAACGGACGAAAAATAACTTCGTCCCACAAATCCCTCTCCCTCTGGGAGAGGTTAGGCGAGGGCCAACAAAATTGCCGAAGTTATTTTTCGTCCGTTCCTAAGTCTGCGGCGCAACTTGTCCAAAAACGCCAGCCTCCGCAGGCCGAAGCTCGCTCGCCGCCGGTCGATCAAGAATTCCTCTTGACCTGATCTTCCCGAGCCACTATCGTCCCGCGCCATCTACCTTTCTTTCTTCAGTTCTTTCTCGTAGCGGCAGCCAGGCCTGCGGCCCGATCGGCGATGGTGCGCATTCGAGGCGCCGGACGATGGACGGGATCGCGCGGGCCTTTGCACGGAGCACTTGCGGCATGAAGCCAAGTCACACGTGGCTGGAAATCGACGCGCAAGATTTTAATCGGCGCTCGTTTCTCAAGCTTTCCATCGGCGGAATGCTGGTTTCCGGCTTGAGTATTTGCACCGGTTGCTCGACGTCGTCGATCCTCCGCTCTCAGAGTCCCGAAGAGCATCCCGCCGGTTCCGACACCAAGCTGGTCGGCGATTTGTCGGTGCCGATCGGGCTGAACGCGTTTCAGGTCGAATCGATCGGGCTCATCACGGGACTCGAAGGCGCCGGCAGCGACCCGCAGCCTTCCGCTCAGCAATCGGCTCTGCTCGAAGAAATGAAGAAACGCGGCGTGCAAAACCCCAACCAGGTGCTTGGCTCTCACGATACGGAAATCGTGATCGTCCGCGCGTATTTGCGGCCGGGCATTCAGAAGGGCGATCACTTCGACGTCGAGGTCCGCGCTTTGGCGCAAACCGAGGCCGAGAGCTTGCGCGGCGGTTGGTTGCTGGATTGCCGCTTGAAAGAATTGGCGTATCTCAAAGGCGAAATCCGCGAAGGAAGCATCGTCGCCTTGGCGGCCGGGCCCGTGCTCGTCGATCCGGGGGCTAATGGCGAGGCCGATCGCGCTAAATTGTTGCGGGGCCGCGTGCTCGGCGGGGGCGTGTGCCAGGAATCTCGCAAGCTCGGCCTGGTGTTGAAGCCCGAACATCGAAGCTTCGTCGCCAGCAGCCAGTTGGGCAACGCCGTCAACTCGCGATTCTTCCGCTTCGTGTCGGGAGTCAAGCAGGGAGTCGCGACGCCCGAAACCGATCAATTCATCCAGTTGGAAGTGCATCCGCGCTACAAAGACAACGTCGAACGCTTCATTCGCGTAGTGCGTTCGCTGCCGCTGCGCGAAAGTCCTTCGCTGCGATTGGCCCGGCTGGCGCTGTTGGAACGCATGCTGCTCGATCCGATCTCCTCGGCCAGCGCCGCGTTGCGGTTGGAAGCGATCGGGAAGGAAGCCGTCAAAACGCTGCAAAAGGGCGTGCAGTCCGACAACGAAGAGGTGCGATTCTATTCCGCCGAGGCGCTGGCGTATCTCGACGAATCCGAAGCAGTCGCTCCGTTGTCCGAGGCTGCGCGCAACGTGCGGGCCTTCCGGGCCTTTGCCTTGGCGGCCCTCAGCGCCATGGATGACTACGAGGCCAGGAACGCTTTGAAAGAGTTGCTCGACGTGCCTAGCGCCGAGACGCGCTACGGCGCCTTCCGGGCGCTGTGGGCCATGCCTTCACGCGATCCTCTCGTGCAAGGCGAGAATCTCAACGATCAGTTCAGCTACCATCTGATCGACTCGAAGGCCGCCCCCATGGTTCACGTCACCCGCAGCTATCGGGCCGAAGTGGTGCTGTTCGGCCCCTATCAACGGCTGAAGACGCCGTTCACGCTCGACGCGGGCAAGCACATCCAGGTGATTTCGCACGGCGGAGAAGAGGTGACGGTCAGTCGTTTCGGCGTGGGCGAGCGCGATCAAAAGCGCGTGATTTCGCCCAAGCTGGACGAGATTATTCGGACCATCGTCGACCTCGGCGGCACGTACCCCGACGTGTTCCAAGCACTGCAACAGGCCAAGGCCCAAAAGGCCTTGGAGGCTCGCTTCCAGATCGACGCCCTGCCACAGGGGGGGCGAACCTATTATCGTCAACTCGACGGCGACGAGCCAGAAGAAGAAGCCGGCAAGGATTTCATCGTGGCCAATCCGTTGCCGGGACTCTTTTCCACTCGGGTCTCCAAGTCGGATGGGGCCGGAGAGAGGCGCAAAAAACATGCGAGCGAGGAAAAGGAGACGCCGAAGCCTTCGCTTTTGGATAAAATAACGGGACGCGACTGACCCTCGGATTCTCCTTCCCTCTTTCGTAACCCGCCGCCACATGCTGAAGGCCCTGGAACTTGCCGGCTTCAAGAGCTTCGCCGACAAGACCCGATTCGAGTTTTCGCGCGGCATTACCTCGGTGGTGGGGCCTAACGGCTCGGGCAAGTCGAATGTCGTCGACGCCATCAAATGGGTGCTCGGCGAGCAAAGCGTCAAAAGCTTGCGCGGCAAGGAGATGGCCGACGTCATCTTCAACGGCTCGGGCAGCCGCCAAGGCGTCAACGCGGCCGAAGCGACGCTGACGTTCGACAATGCGGCCCGGTTGCTGGCTGTCGACGCCGCAGAAGTACACATCACGCGGCGCGTCTACCGTAGCGGCGAAGGCGAGTATCTGATCAACCGCCAGCCCTGCCGATTGCGCGATATCCGCGATCTGCTCACCGGGACCGGCGTAGGGGCGGAAGCTTACAGCATCATCGAACAGGGCAAGGTCGACGTGATGCTGCAAGCCTCGCCGCGCGATCGCCGGGCCTTGTTCGAAGAGGCGGCGGGCATCGGCCGCTTCAAGGCCAAGAAAATCGAATCGCTGCGGCGCCTCGAACGCGTCGAACAGAATCTGCTCCGCTTGTCGGACATCGTCGACGAAGTCGAAAGCCGGCTGCGCAGCGTGCGGATGCAGGCCTCCAAGGCCCGCCGCTACAAGGAACACGCCGACCGGCTGCAGGAGCTGCGCACGCAGGTCGGCCTGGCGGATTGGCGCCGCTTGAGCGAGCGTTTGGCGGTCGTGGAGCAAGAGCTGCGGCAGTTCGGCGCCGAGCGCGACGCCGCGGCCTCGCAAGCCGAATCGTTCGAAGCGCAGGCCGCCGAGTTGGAAACCGCGATCGCCGCCTCGACCGAGGCGATACGCGACGCCGAAGCCCAGGAATCCGAGAACCGCGAGCGGATTGCCAAGTTAGAGGCCTCCGCCGATCACGAACGCTCGCGAACCCGCGACTGCGAAGAGGAAATCGGGCGGTATTTGCGTCAGTTGGCGGCGCTCGGCGTGCGGGCCGGCGACCTGGATCAGCAACTCGAAGTGACGTCAGCCGCCGCGTCGCAGGCCGAGCAGGAATTTGCGGTCGAGACGCGCGAGTTGGCCGAGGCCGAACAGAGCCTGACCGAACTTTCCTCGAGTCTCGAAGGACTCCGGGCGGAATATGAAACGTGCCGCACCGCCGCTTTGGAAGCGACGCGCGTCGCGGCCGGGCTGGAGACCGAAACCGCAGCGCTGGCGGCCCAATGCGAGTCGGCGCGTGCGGCCCTGGAGCAAGGCGCCCAGGAACGAGGCGAACTCGCGCAGGCCCAAGACGAAGCTGCCGAAGAACATCGGCGACTCGTCGAACGCCAGCAGGAATTGGCCGCCGCCGCGGATGAACGCGAGGCAGAGCAAGCGGCGGCGCAGCGTCGGGCCGCGGAGCTGCGCGAGGCGCATGCGGCGCAGCTCCGCGAATTAGGACAGTTGCGGCTGCGACACAGCGGGCTCAAGGAACGCGCGCTGCTGCTGGCGGAACTGGAACAGCGTCAGGAAGGGCTCGGGGCCGGCGTCCGGGAAGTCCTGGCGCAAATGCAACTCGACGCAGAAGGCCCTTTCCGCCGCGTGCAAGGTCTGGTCGCCAATCTGTTGCAGGTCGGCGTCGAGCTGGCGCCGCTGGTGGAACTGGCGCTGGGCGAGCATGCCCAGTATTTCGTCGTCGATGCGGACGACGACTGGTTGGCGACGCTGGCCGCCTACTCGCCGCGTTTCTCGGGCCGCGTCGGCTTTCTCGACGTCTCCCAACTCCCTTCGCCCGAGGATTCCCCGTCGATCGATTTGAACGGGCGCGACGGCGTGCGCGGCCGAGCTGACCGGTTTGTGGAAGTCGCCGATCGCTGGGCGCCTCTGGCCGCCCGCCTTCTCGGCCGCACGTGGCTTGTCGAGACCCTGGCTCAGGCCCGCCGCTTGTCGCAGGGCGACGGCCGCGGCATGACGTTCGTCACCCTGTCGGGCGAACTGTTGACGGCCGACGGTGCGGTGTCGGTCGGACCGCGGCAGGCCGCGGCGGGGCCGATTTCGCGGCGCAGCGAGTTGAGGGCGCTCGACGAGCAGCTTTCCGCTCTGGCCGGCGAAATCGAAGCGACGGCCGCAGCCGTGGCCGATCTCGAACGGCAAATCGAACTCGAAAGCCAGCGGATGCAAACGCTGGCGCTGGAACGCCAACGGGCCGTCGACGCACTGGGCGAACATCGCTTGCGGCTGAACGCGCTGGAAAACCGCCGCGAGCAGTTGACCGAGCGGCTGGCGCGGCTGGATACGGCTCAGCAAGCGGCCGAGAGCCGCCTGGCAAAGAATTCGCAGACCCTGGCGGGCATTGGCGAGCGGCTGCAAGTGGCGCAAGCCCGGCTGTCCGACTCGGAGACGGCGGGCGCCGCAGTCGCGGCCCGGATGGCCGACGTCGAGCGTCGGCGCGGGCGACTCCAGCGCGAAGTGACCGCCGCCAAGGTCGAGTTGGGCAAAAGCGAGGAGCGGCTGACCAACCTCCGCATGCGCCGCCGCCAGTTCGAGCAAGACCAGCAAGAACGCCGCCGTTCGATCGCCGAATGCCGCGAGCACCTCGAACAGGCGCGTCGGCGATCGGCGTTGGCGCAATTGAAGATCCTCGACGCCGAGTCTCGGCTGGCCGAATGCTATCTGCGCAAGGAAACGCTGGCTCTCGCGACGTCGGGCTGCATCGAGCGACGCGAGTTGCAAACGGCGGCCCGCGCGGAATGCACGGCCGAGGCTCAGGCCGCGCGTCAGGCGGCGCGAAGGTTTGAGGAGCAGCAGCACGCCCGCGAGTTGGCCGCCCACGAAATCCGGCTCGAACGCGGCGCGCTGGCCGATCGGCTCCGCGACGACTATCAGATCGAATTGGCCCAATTGGAACATGCGGCGAGCGACGAAGAGCAGCGTCAGCGTGAAGAGGTCGACCGCGAAATCGCCGAGTTGCGGCGCAAGCTCAACAACCTGGGCAACGTGAATCTCGACGCGCTCGGCGAACTGGAAGAGTTGGAATCGCGATTCGCCAAACTGTCGAGCCAGTTCGACGATCTCACCCGGGCCAAAGATTCGCTGGTGCAGATCATCAACAAGATCAACGCCGACAGCCGGCGGCTGTTCGCCGAAACGCTGGAGGTCGTCAAGGCGAACTTCCAACAACTGTTCCGCAAGCTGTTCGGCGGCGGCCAGGCCGATATCGTGCTGGAAGATGGAGTCGATATCCTCGACAGCGGCATCGAAATCGTCGCCCGGCCGCCGGGCAAGGAACCCCGCGCCATTTCGCTGCTCAGCGGCGGCGAGAAGACGCTCACCTGCGTGGCCTTGCTGTTGGCCATTTTTCAATACCGGCCGAGTCCGTTCTGCGTGTTGGACGAGGTCGACGCCGCGCTCGACGAAGCGAACATCGAGCGATTCATCGGCGTGCTGCAGGAATTTCTGGCGTGGACGCAGTTCATCGTCATCACGCATTCGAAAAAGACGATGACCTGCGCGACGACGCTCTACGGCGTGACGATGCAGGAGTCGGGCGTCTCGAAGCGAGTTTCGGTGCGGTTCGAAGACGTCAGCGAGGACGGCGAAATCCGCCTGCCGGAAGGCTCTGGCGATTCCAGCCCGGCGAGCGACGAAACGCAAGCCGCTTGAGGAAGTCGGAAATCGGCAGTCGGACAGTTCTGATTTCGAAGACTCTCCGACTTCCGCCGTCCGAATTCCGGCCTCGCCCCTAGCCTGGCCCGTATAATAGTTACGGCCTGCGTACGACGTACACTTCCGGCAGGCGACCGGCTTGCCGCGTTTTTCGCCAGTCGCCCCAAGTGGTCCTTTCTGCCGGGCGAGCGTCATTCGCCGCGACCGGAATGGTCTCCGAAACCGTCACGCGCTCCGGTTTCCCTATCAACCCACTGACCGGAGAGAGCGTTACGACTCGGAAAAGTTTCTAAAGTCGCGGACCTCCGCGAATCGAAACTACCTATCGGAAGGCTTGTGCAGCAGCGGCGGTTCGACGTGAACGTGCCGAAGTTGAGGCAAGCTCGCAGGGGGGGAACCTGCCCAAACGCCACGGCTGGAAGGGTCGTGCCGGCGCAGCCGCGCCGGCATAACCGTCAGCATGGTTTCCCTCGCTGCCCGCGGCTCGCCGAGCCGGGGATCCCGGAGTCGATGAAAATCCGCACGGAGCCGATAAAAACGCGGCTTATCTATGTTACGGATTTTCACTGACTTCCGAATGCCCAGCTTGCCGATGACAGTCTTACGGCCTAGTTCAGAGGGAGCTGAATCACAGCCGAAACCGAAAGAAAACAGTATGTCGATGCCCCGACCCAGATGTTTGCGACGGGCTGGTTGCACACCCACAGCCGGCACGAAGGAGCGCGAGAGCCAACCGCGAGTCGCAAGCAAGGGGCGAACAAAGCTCTGTGAACGAGACTGGTTCTCCCATAGGGCGACTTCCAAACCAACGTGAAAGTAATTGGAGAGCCTGCGATGAAGGTCTTCACAACTGGACAGGTCGCCAAGATCTGTAAGGTGGCCCCGCGCACCGTCAGCAAATGGTTTGATTCCGGCCGGCTGAAGGGTTACCGCATTCCCGGATCTCAGGATCGCCGCATCCCGCGCGAGTACCTGATTCGCTTCCTGAAAGAGCACGGCATGCCGCTGGGCGATCTGGAAGACGAAGCCATGGCCAAGGTGCTGGTGGTCGGCCAGGATCAGGTGCTGCTCGAAAGCCTGAAGCGAGAACTGCCTGCCGAACGTTCGTTCAAACTGGCCGTCGCGGCCAGCGGCTTCGAAGCGGGTATTCAGGCCGAGAGTTTCCACCCCGACGCGATCATTGTCGATTTCTCGATCGGTCGCACCGAAGCGTTGCAGATTTGCCAGAATCTGCGCCGCAACAGTGAATATGCCGAAACGATTCTGATCGCCCTGCTGCCCGACGACGGCAACTCGAACAGTTTCGATCGTTCCACGATCAACGAAACGTTCAAAAAGCCGTTCGATTCGGCCCTGCTGGCCGAACGCCTGCGGACGCTGATCGGCGCCCGCAAAGAGTTGGTTCGCTAGTTCGCCGCCTTGCTCCGACTCGAGATTTGTGACGTTGAAATCAACCCGCCGCGGCAGACCCCCGCGGCGGTTTCGCTTGGAGGCCTTTCGCTGCTGCGAGAGGCGAATGTCGATGGGGCGGCTGAAAGAATCGGCCGCGGGCAAGCTGGGCATCCCGGGCCCGGCTCTGCCCCCCATCCTCTCTCCCTCGCGGCAATCTCTCCCATCGCCCCCCTCCGACGGATAGTAGCGGCCCCAGGGCAATCGCCTCGCATTCTCAATGGGAATCGCCGCTTGCTTCGCGATTCAGCCCTGTTAACTCCACCCGCGCTTCTGCGGTTCTTCTTCAGGTCGTGCCGACCCGATCGGCCGAACGTCGGGCGTTTCCCTTGAAAACGGGCGGCCCCCTCGACGACGGGAGTCGCCCTCTTAGAATGATGGCACGATTTTTGTAGAAAAAGTCACGGAAACTGATGGGCGGAAACTGCGGTGCCAGCATGGGCGAATTGACTCATTTCGATGCCGAAGGCGCCAGCCGCATGGTCGACGTTGGCCAAAAGCCCGCGACCGAGCGCAGGGCCCGGGCCAGCGGAAGAATTCGCATGCTGCCGGAAACGCTCGCACTCATTCGCGACCGGCGAATGGCCAAAGGCGACGTGTTCGAAGTCGCCCGGATTGCGGGGATCATGGCCGCCAAGCAAACCGGCGCCCTGATCCCGCTCTGCCATCCGTTGTCGCTCGACGCGGTCGAGATTTCCTTCTCGTTTGCCGACGAATCGACCGTGGCGATCGAGGCTGTGGCGAAGGTCGTCGCCCGGACCGGCGTCGAAATGGAGGCCCTGGCGGCCGTCAGCGTCGCGGCGCTGACTATCTACGATATGTGCAAGGCGGTCGATCGATCGATGGTCGTCGAACGCATCCAACTCGAAGAAAAACAGGGAGGCCGCAGTGGCCACTACCAGAGAGAAAGGCCGCCGGAAGGAAACGCCCCCGGCGGTCGATGATCGCACGGCGGGCCGCCAGCGGCTGGAATTGCTCTACGAACCGATTCGCACCGAGCTAGAGCAATTCGAGCAAATGCTCGAAGGCGAACTGCGCAGCGACTATCCTTTGGTCGACCAACTGGCCAAGCACGGATTCCGGCTGGGGGGTAAACGCTTGCGGCCGGCCTTGTTGCTGCTCTGCGCCAAGGCGGCGGGCGGCGTGAATCGCGAACACCTCGTGCTGGCGACCGTGGTGGAAATGATTCACACGGCGACCTTGGTTCATGACGACGTGCTCGATTCGGCCGATTTGCGGCGACATCTGGAAACGGTGAACGCCCGCTACGGCGTGCATGCCAGCGTCTTGTTGGGCGATTTCCTGTTTACGCATGCCTTCTATCTGGCCAGCACGCTTTCCAGCACCTTGGCTTGCCAGACCATCGGGCGCGCGACCAACATCGTCTGCGAAGGCGAATTGCGGCAGGTGGCGAACTGCGGAAACATGGCGATCAGCGAAGCGGAGTACTTGAGCGTGATCGAGGCCAAAACGGCCGAACTTTGCGCCTGCTGCTGCCAGTTGGGGGCCTCTTACGCGGGCGCGAACGACGATGTCGTCGCCGCGCTCGCCCGCTATGGCCGCTCCTTGGGGATCGCGTTTCAAATCGTCGATGATCTGCTCGACCTGGTTGGCGACGAGGCCACGACCGGTAAATCGTTGGGCTCGGATCTCGAACAACAGAAGTTGACCTTGCCCTTGATTCGACTGCTCGGCCAATTCGACGACGGCCAGCGACGGCAGGCCGTCGAGCAGTTGCAGAACGCCAATGGCCGCGGGCGAGAACTGCTGGAACGCTGGTTTCAAAAATCCGACGCAATCCCATACGCCCGGCGAAAAGCTGAGTCGTACGCCGAGCAAGCCTGCGCAGAACTGAACTGTCTGCCGGCCTCGCCCGCCCAGGCCGTGCTGCACAAGCTGACCGAGTTCGTCGTCGACCGGCGGCAATAAAAGCCGTAGTGCCCTGTCAGCCGAGAGTTGATGCATGTCCGAGTGATGGGTTGGCTGGGTCTGAGTCTAGGCGAAGGCCCAGTTCGCTGGGGCATCGCTTCGCTCTGCCGCCAGCCACCGTGGGCCATAGCATTCGTCAAAACATGGCTGACAGAGCCGTAGGGTGTGGCGCAGCCGCACGCATTTCGAGCGCCGACGAGCGCGTGCGGCAGAGCCGCAACCTGCAGGTTTTTCCTGCGCTGCTTGACGCCTCGCCCGAGCGTTAGTAAATTTGCCTACGCGAATGAAGAGTGACGCCCCTGACACCCTGGAGGCGACGACGAAGCTGCTCAAGGCTTTGGCGGATCCGGTGCGCCTGCGTCTGGTGAACCTGCTGCTCGATGGTCGGGAAGTTTGCGTTTGTCACCTGCACGAAGCGCTGGCTCTGCCTCAACCTACGGTTTCGCGGCACCTGGCTTACCTGCGAAAGCACGGGATCGTGAGCGGCCGCAAAGAAGGCTTGTGGGTGTATTACAAACTGGCCCGAGCAACTTCGAGTTTGCACCGCGGATTGCTCGATTGTTTGAACGCCACCTTGCCCGACATGCAGCAGCTTCGCAGCGACCAGCAGCGTTTGAACAGGACCTGGCCGTGCTGCGATTAAGGGGCAGCCCTCATTGTTAGGTTTAGGTAAGCGTTTTTTTAGGAAAGTATATTCGCCTGTCCAAATGTAACGCTTGATGCGTCGGTTTTCCGGCACGCGGACAGGGTTCGGTTCATTTAAGAGATTTGGGAGCGCGAACATGAAGATCGCCTGGTTGCTGCGGGGTTGGATCGGGGTTGTTTCGTTGTCGATCTGCCTGCCCTGTCGGGCCGCAGACGAGCATTCTGCCGATGCCGGGCCCTTCGTGCGTGCGCTGTGGGCGGTACAACTCTTCGGAACCGACGCCGCCGCCGACCCGCGAAACGATGAGCGCACCAAGCTCTCGCTGGCGTCGTCGCTGGCAAAAAATGGCGCGATCACCAAAAAAGCAGTCGAGAACCAACTGATGGATGCCAAGACTTTCGATCGTTTTGCCGGCGACGGCCCCGGCATTGATTTCGAGCGAGTGCGAGACGCGATCGGAAAAGAAATCCCGGCCTCGCGGCGGCGTCTGTTTCCCAAGCTTGCGGCGCATCTCGACGAGTTGACCACCTCGTTCGATCGCATCGATCCGTCGCATCTCAAAGCGGGCGAGCAATTGGCCGATTGGATCGCCGCCCATTACGAAACTGGCAAGGAGTTGCCGCTGGTGTTCGTCTGCACGGGCAATTCGCGGCGCAGTATTTTGGGGGCGACGATGGCCAGCGCGGCGGCCGCCTATTGGGGCTTGCCGGAGATCCGCGGCTACAGCGGCGGCACGGAACCCAGCGCCTTCAATCCTCGCAGCGTGGCTGCCTTGCGGGCGATTGGAATCGAGATCGAGCCGACCGGCAAGGAGGCGCCTCGCGGAGCCGAACAAGCGCCCAACCCGATCTACGCCGTGCGCTGGGGCGAGGCTTCCGACGCCGGGCAACCCGGCATGGAAACGCTCGAATTCTCCAAACACTATTCCGACTTCCACAACCCCAAGAGCGGTTTCGCCGCGTTGATGGTTTGCACGCACGCCGATCGGAATTGCCCGATCGTCGAGGGCGCCTCGCGCCGCATTTCGATGCCCTATCTCGACCCCAAAGCTTACGATGGCGGCGAGTACGAGTCGGCCAAGTACGCCGAACGCCGCGACGACATGGGCCGGCTGATGCTCGCCGTGATGCTCAAGGCCCGGCGGAAGCTGTGCCAGGAAGGGAAGCTCAATTGAGAAATGACGATGCAATAGCCTCTCCAGGCGGAGCAAGAACTTCGGGCTTCGTCAGTGCAGTTGTCGGCCAAGCAAAGGAATCGCGAAAACGCGAAAGAGCGAAAACGCGAAAAGAAACAGGAATGGAGCTAAGCGGCCAAGCGATCGAAGAACCAGTCGATCCCCGCGTCGGCGCCGTTCCTAGCTGAGGGGTCTTCTTAGTTCACTTCGCGTTTTCGCTCTTTCGCGTTTTCGCGATTCCGTCGATACGGCCTGGCGCATACGAAAGTCACTTAACCTTCGCCCTTGAGTAGCCGCCGCCGCAAGGCAGCGACTTACCGAGCGGGCAAACACGTTGAGAGCACGAATCACGATGAAGCACGCTGCTTGCTGCGCGACGAACGAACCAACGAGCGGTCGGCTCTCATGGCTCGACCGGTATCTGACGCTGTGGATACTGCTGGCGATGGTCGCGGGCGTCGCCCTGGGCAATTTCGCCCCGGCTCTCGTCGCCGGAATCACCAAGCTGGCCCTAGGCACGACTTCCATCCCGATCGCCCTCGGGCTGATCTTGATGATGTATCCGCCGCTGGCCAAGGTGAAGTACGAGCAACTCGGGCAGGTGCTGCGGAACACGCGAATCTTGCTGCTCTCGCTCGTGCAGAACTGGGTCATCGGCCCAGTGCTGATGTTCGCGTTGGCCGTGCTGCTGTTGCCCGACAAGCCGGAGTACGCGGTCGGTTTGGTGCTGATCGGCCTGGCCCGCTGCATCGCGATGGTGATCGTCTGGAACGATCTGGCCAAAGGCGACCCCGAGTACGCCGCGGGGCTGGTGGCCTTCAATTCGGTGTTCCAGGTGTTTTTCTACTCGGCCTACGCCTATTTCTTCTTGAAGATACTGCCGCCCTGGCTTGGCATCCATTTCGGCGACGTCGATCTGTCGCAAATCACGATCGGCGCCATCGCCGAAAGCGTGCTGATCTACTTGGGAATTCCGTTCTTCGCCGGCATGCTCACGCGGCTGGTGTTGGTCAAGGCGCGCGGCGGGCAATGGTACGAAGAGCGGTTCATTCCGCGGATCAGCCCCATCACGCTCGTCGCGTTGCTGTTCACGATCGTGGTCATGTTCTCGCTGCAAGGCGAGTCGATCGTGCGGCTGCCGCTCGACGTGCTGCGGGTGGCGTTGCCTTTGGGCATCTATTTCGTGGTCATGTTCCTGGCGTCGTTCGCTTTGAGCAAGGCGGCAGGCGCCGATTATTCGAAGTCGACGACGCTTTCGTTCACCGCGGCCAGCAACAATTTCGAACTGGCGATCGCCGTGGCCGTGGCGGTCTTCGGCATCGATTCGGGCGCCGCCTTCGCCGCCGTGATCGGGCCCTTGGTCGAAGTGCCCGTGCTGATCGGCCTGGTCAATGTGGCGTTGGGCTTTCAGAAGCGGTATTTTAGCAGAGAGTCTGGCGCGCGCATGACCGCGGCTACCGGGACGATTCCCGAGGGTCAGCGCGCGGCGAAATAACGCAGCAACGCGTTTTGACCGGAGGGACTCTCGATGCGACTGTCCACTCGAATGCGCATTCCCTCTCGCGCAATCGTTCTGGCAATCGCTGCCGGCGGTTTGCCGTTGCAGAACGGCCAGGCAGCCGAACCTCAAACAACGCCCGCAGTCGACCAATACGATCATGCGCTGCCATCGGGCGTCGTCGCGCGGCTGTCAGCCGTGCGTTTCCCCCATCCGTGTCCGCTGTATTCGTGGGCTTATTCGCCGGACGGCAAGACGCTTGTCTCGCTCGCGGAAGATCAGGTCGTCCGCTTCTGGAACACGGCCAACGGGCAGCTAACGCACAAGATCGATTCGCCGGCGACGGTCATTACTCCTTGGCCGGGGCAAGTCGCCGTTTCGCCCGACGGCCGTCGCGCGGCGATCGCCTACGGCAGCGTTTGGATTCGCATTCTCGATTTAACGAATGCTGAGATTCTCCACGACATCAAGGCCCTGCGGCCCGACGTTGTTCGCGATGGCTGGCACGCCGTCGAATTCTTTGCCGCTCCGCCGCTGCTCTTGGTCGGTTCAGAAAGAGCGAGCTTCTGGATCGATCCGGAAAGCGGCAAGGTGCAAAGCCGCGTTCACACCGGGCGCTTCGTGGCCCGTTCCAAGTCGGCTGACGTTTGCGCGTTCTCGGACGAGAATTACGCTCTTGAGTTGGTTCGGTTGCAAGCGGCCGACGGTCCCCGATTTCAACCTGCGAGCTTGTATACCATTCGAGCCGATCGCGCGATCGCCCTTTCACCGGACGGCCGGCAAATCGCTGTCACGGGCATCGGGCGAATTCGTAAGCAGGGCGTCGTCGCAACGGAGTATCCTTCGGCAAGTATCGAGATTCATGAAATCTCGACCAACAAGCTTTCGTCTCTCATGGAATTCCTCGGATACTGGTCGACCACCTGACTCTCTCGCCGGATGGTCGCATGCTGGTCGCGTCGGGGCCGAAAGACGCCGGCGTATGGGAAATTGGCGCCGGCGAGCGATTGACGGAATTGCCCGCGTCGCCAAATCACCTGCCCTACGTATTCTCTCCCGATGGCTCAAAGCTTTCCGGCGTCGGGGCCGGATCGACGATCGCCCAATGGGTTGTCGCCACCTTCGCAAAGCCGACGTCGTCCGCCGAGCGCTAGCCGCCCGAGCGAACGCCGTCCCTGCCGCTAGTGCCTCTTCAAGTCTGAGTTGATAGGTGAGGGAGGGTGGCTGGCGGCAGAGCGAAGCGATGCCCCAGCGAACTGGGGCTTCGCCTGGGCTCAGCCGCCAGCCACCCGACTGTCAAAATGGCTTTGAAGAGGCGCTAGCCCGGATTATTCATCAGCCCCGAGAATGCTCGACAAAGCGCTTCACACTAACCCGAAGCGCTAGCGAGATAAGGCGATTGCTCCACCTCGCTTGCGCTTCGGGTTGGTATGGGCTGATGAATAATCCGGGCTAGGCAGTTGAGTCTCCCAACTCGCTATTTTCATTCCGAGCGCGGCGGCGAGGCAAACTGACGCGAATGTAATGATTGCGCGGGGCGCAAGTTGCCGAAAATAGATACCGACATAACCTCCCGTCCCGCCCTCGGGACTTCCAGTCCAAATCCCCAGGTGCGGGGCGGGCGGCCTTCACGGCCCTGGGCCGCCGGTTTGGGGCGAACTCAAGTCTTTGGCAAGGAGGCGCTCGTGTCGGTCCAAAACGTGAACAATTCCACGGCCTCGCTCAATGCACAGTTGCTGCAAGCCGAGTCTTCCAGCCTGTTTGGCGCTTCGAGCGGACAATCGCTGCCGCAGCTCTCCAGCGATCAACTGCAGCAACTGCGGCAGGCGTTGCAGCAAGACCTGCAGCAGGCGTTCTCCGGCCAATCGTCCGGGGCCGGCAGCGCGTCGGGCGGTTCGAGTGCGAATGGCTCGACGAGTTCCGTTCAATCGCAACTCGATCAAAGCATCGCCAAAACACTCGGCCAGTTCGGCTTCACCAATTCGCAGACGCAGAGCATTCTCGACAAGCTCAACCAGGCTCTGTCGGGGCCTCAAGGCGCCAGCGGACACGCGCGGCACGGTCACGGCCGCCATCGGGTGCAGCAAAACGTCAACGGCCTGTTGCAGGCGCTCGAAAACAACAGCTCGGGCCAAACCTCGAACACCGGCGGGAGCTCCTCGTCCGATTCTTCCTTGTCGTCGCTCAACGGGATTACGGCGATTCCGCTTTCGGGCTCAAGCTCCGGGCAGTCGCTTGATTTGACCGCTTGAACCGCGGTAACAACCCTGGCGAGGCCTTCGGACGCAGCCAAAGTAGCAGGCACATTCCATGTGCCGTCCGCGGCCATCAGTTGAAGCCCCGTCGCGAGGTTGGCGACGGCATGCGGAGCATGCCTGCTACTTTGGGCCGCTCGAGCATTTTTCGGCGCCCCTTAAGCTGAATTGATGCAAGAGGTTATCCCTTTGGCGCCGCTTTTCAAGGCGAAGATTTATTGACTTACCCGAGCCGGTCGCTAAGATCGCAGGCAGTGTGACGAATAAAGATCGTCGCAGCGCCTAGTTCGCCCGCAAGGGCGAAGCGGGGGACCCAACCGTGGGGGCTAATCCACTTTGGACGGGGACTTCCTTAGCCCCGAGCCCGTCAGCTAACCTCGTCGGCGTGCTGAGGAATTCTTTTTTGGCAAGACTGGTTCAGATGATCTAGTTGTCGCCTCTCGCCTTGGGCCTCCGCCCTCCGCCCTCCGCCTCGGCGCCGGCCCCGGCGATCGAACGCGTCGGGCGCCGCGAGTTCATCCGCCGCGCGGAACGTCAGGCGGCGGAGCGTCGCCGGCAGTGGGAACGCGAAGACGCAGAGCGCAGAGTACGCGAGCAGCAAGAGCGCGAGCAGTTGCTGGCGCGCATTCTGGCCGGCGGAGAGCCGTGATTGAAGCAGCGGATTGTTATCGCGTGTTGCACCAAACGACCTAAACGCAAAGGAGTTCATACCATGAAATGCTGGTTCGGTTTCGGGCCGGCTCTGTTGGCCCTGGGCATGCTTTCGAGCATCGGTTGCACGGAGCAAATCCCGCAGGGACACGTCGGCAAGGTGTTGACGGCCTCCGGTTGGAAGGAAGGCGTGGCGGAGTCGGGCTACGTCGCCTGCTGGGGGCGCGACGAGTTGTACGTGCTCGCGGCGAGCGATGCCTCGCACACCGAGCAGTTGAACGTCCTCTGCGCCGACAAGCTCAACTTTCGCTGCGAGCTGGTCGTCGTCTCGCGGCCCAAAAGCGACGAGGCCAGCCGCGACGCCGTCTTTCTGCGCGTGCAGGCCGAAAAGACCGGCTCGGGCCCCGCGAAGATCAACGCCCAGCAGCTCTACGACGTGTACGTCAAACCGGTCGTGATCCCCGCCACGTACGACGTGGTGTCGAAACGCTGCACCGATCAGATCGGCGAAGAGATGGCCGAGATCCGCCGCGAGATCATCGAGTTGTGCCGCGAGCGGATGTCGGCCGAAACGCCGGTCGAAGTCAGGTTGATCGATTTCACCAACACGGATTATCCCGAGATGGTGACGCAGGCCAACGAGGCCCGCAAAAAGAAGGAGATCGACATCGAGATCGCCCGCAGCGAGGCGGCGATCGAAGAGGCCAAGGCCGAAGGGCGGTTGCGCGCAGCCAGCAAGGAATATCAGGCCAAGCTGCTCGAGGCCAAGATGATCGTCGACTCGAACCGCATCATCGGCGAGAGCCTCTCGGAAAACCCGCTGTTTCTCTACTGGCATCAGATCAAAGTCTACGGCGAAGCCGCCGCCGGGCCGAACAACGTGTTCATCGTGCCGTATGAAGCGCTCGGCGGGGGCGATCGCAGCTTCCTCGATTCGCCGCTGGAGCGGGCGTCGCTGGAGCGGGCCCAAGCCAGCGCCGCCGCAGCGCCGGAGATCGCGTCTCCGGCTGCCGGTGCGCCGGAGCAAAACGATTAATCATTCGCTACAATCGACGCGGAGTACGTCCGGCGCTTGCGACAAAGTAGCAGGCACACTCCGTGTGCCGTCGCCACCGTTGCTGGTGGCGTTTAACGACAACGCCGGTTGCGGCACACGGAGTGTGCCATGACTTTCGGTCGCCCCGACGAATGAAAATGCGTTGTTTTCTTGGAGGGCCGGGCGCCCCCGCCCGTCCGGCATTCGCCGGGCGAGGGCGCCCGGCCCTCCACAGAATATTTTCTTAGGAGTGTGCCTACTCCTTTCCTCGCGGCTTTGCCGCGCTAGGCTGAAGGGGAAAAAATATGCCACGTCAATGTTCAAGTGTTCGCTGCCTCGCCGCGTTGCTCGTGGGAATCAGCGCGCTGACGCTCCGTGCCGCTGCCGCGGCTGCACAGCAGCGACAGCCGGCGCTCGTCGAACCGCTGCACCGCGCTCACGCACACAACGACTATTTGCACCGCCGGCCGTTGCTCGACGCACTCGATCGGGGGTTTACCAGCGTCGAGGCCGACGTGTTCTTGGTCGACGGGCGGCTGTTGGTCGCGCATACGATCGCGGAACTCGATCCCGAGCGCACGCTCGAAAAACTGTATCTCGACCCGTTGCGCCAGCGCGTCGAGGCCGGCGGCGGCAAATTGTTTGCCGATGGGTCGAGCCTGACCTTGCTGGTCGATCTCAAACGCGACGGCGAAGCGACCTATCGGGCGCTGGCCAAAATCTTAGCCCAGTACGACGACATCGTATCGGTCGTTCGCGACGGCCGCTTGCAAACGAAGGCGGTGACGGTGATTGTTTCCGGCGATCGGCCGCGGCAGGCGGTCGAGGCCGACGAGGTGCGCTACGTCGGCATCGACGGCCGGCTGGGCGATTTGGACTCGAAACTTCCGAGTCACTTACTGCCTTTGATCAGCGACAATTGGTCGAGCCATTTTAAGTGGCGCGGCGAGGGCGAGATGCCGCAAGCGGAACAAGACAAGCTGGCGGCGATCGTGGAAAAAGCCCACGCCGCTGGCCGCCGCGTGCGGTTTTGGGCCGCCCCGGACCGGCCGTCGGCCTGGCGCGAACTGCACGCCGCCGGCGTCGATTTGATCAACACCGACGACCTCGACGGCTTGGCGAAGTTCCTATCGACCGCCGACCAGTAGGGCAGGAATGCCTGCCCTACTGACTCGCGTCTTCGACGATTTCGAACGAGGCGACGATCTCTGGCGGCACGCGGGCGGGCAGGCCGTTGGCGTAGTTCACGAAGGCCCAGTTCGTGGCGGCCGTGGCCAGCCGCTTGCCGTCGGCGCCGCGGAGAATGTCGTAGCGGCGGACGGAACTGGCCCGGCGGAAGCCGGCGACCCAAGTGCGAACGATCACTTCTTCGCCGAGAAACGCCGGCCGCTCGTAGGTGATCTGGTGCGAGCGGACGACCCAGCCCAGCCCCAGCTTCTGGTAACTCTCGGGCGGCCAGCCTTGCACCGCCGAATGCTCAAGCGCCGCGGCCTGCATCCAGGCTAAATAGGCCAGGTTGTTGACGTGCTCCAGCGCGTCGATCTCCTCGGCGACGATGGTATGGCGGTAGTCAAAGATGGCTGGCATGCGGCATGTCTCTGCTCTTGCGTCGATTGTCTCCAGGCCGGGGAAAGCGGTCAACGGCGCTCGAAGTCGGAGGTCGGAACGTGAACGATGCAGTCTCGGAACGGCTCTGCTCCGCGCTCCCCACTCCGCGCTTCGGCACTTCTGGGCTCCTGTTCCCTCTCCTGCCCCCGTGTTACACTTCCCGAAAACGCTCCTCGAACCAGGAACAACCACGCCGCCATGAAGACGATGCGAGCTTTGGTGAAGAAGCATGCCAAGCCGGGCTTGTGGCTGGATGAGGCGCCGATCCCGGCGATCGGCATCAACGACGTGCTCATCAAGGTGCTGCGGACGGGCATCTGCGGCACCGACGTGCATATCTATAACTGGGACGCTTGGGCCCAGAAGACGATCCCCGTGCCGATGACCGTGGGCCACGAATTCGTCGGCCAGATCGTCGAGGTCGGATCGAACGTCAAGGACTTTCATCCGGGCGAAATCGTCAGCGGCGAAGGGCACGTGGTTTGCGGCCATTGCCGCAACTGTCTCGCCGGAAGGCGGCACTTGTGCAAGGACACCAAGGGCGTGGGCGTGAACCGGCCCGGCGCCTTCGCCGATTACCTGGCGCTGCCGATGACGAACGTCTGGGTTCACGATCCGGCGATTCCCCGCGACGTGCAGTCGATCTTCGACCCGTTCGGCAACGCCGTACACACGGCGCTGTCGTTCAACGTGCTCGGCGAAGACGTGCTGATCGCCGGCGCGGGGCCGATCGGCATCATGGCCGCCGCTGTCGTGCGGCACGCGGGCGCCCGGCACGTGGTGATCACCGACGTCAACCCGTACCGCCTCGAACTGGCCAAGAAGATGGGCGTGACGCTGGCGCTCGACGTGCGCGAGCACACTCTGGCCGACGCCCAGAAGCGGCTGGGCATGAAGGAAGGCTTTGACGTCGGGCTGGAAATGTCGGGCAACGAGAAGGCTTTCCGCGAGATGCTGGCCAATATGTGCCACGGCGGCAAGATCGCCATGCTCGGCATCCCGGAGAAGGAAATCGCCATCGACTGGACTACGGTCGTGTTCAACATGCTCACCATTCACGGCATCTACGGGCGAGAGATGTACGAGACCTGGTATAAAATGACCGTGATGCTGCAGTCGGGGCTCGATATTTCGCCCGTCATCACGCACCGCTTCGCCGCCGAAGATTTCGAAAAAGGTTTCGAAGCAATGCGGTCCGGCCAATCGGGTAAAGTGATTCTGACTTGGAATGAAGGGTGACCGCCATGTTCCGCTCCATGCAATCCCATCTGGCCAAGCAGCTCGACGAAATTCGCGCGGCGGGCCTGTTCAAGTCCGAACGCGTGATCACCTCGCCGCAGCAGGCGCATATCGGCGTACTCGACCGGCCGAGCGTGCTGAATATGTGCGCGAACAATTACCTGGGCCTGGCCGACCATCCGGAAATCGTGGCCGCGGCTCACCGGGCGCTCGACCAGTGGGGTTACGGCCTGGCCAGCGTGCGATTCATCTGCGGCACCCAGCAGCCGCACAAGGACCTGGAACAGAAGCTGTCGGAGTTCCTGGGCACGGAAGACACGATCCTGTATTCCTCCTGCTTCGACGCTAACGGCGGGCTGTTCGAAACGCTGCTGGGCGCCGAGGACGCGATCATCTCCGACGAGTTGAACCACGCTTCGATCATCGACGGCGTGCGGCTCTCGAAAAGCCAGCGGTTTCGCTACCGCAACAACGACATGGCCGACCTGGAGGCGAAGCTCGTCGAGGCCAAGTCGGCGCGGTTCCGCATGATCGCCACCGACGGCGTGTTTTCGATGGACGGCACGATCGCCAACTTGCCGGCGATTTGCGAACTGGCCGAAAAGCACGACGCGCTGGTGATGGTCGACGATTCGCACGCCGTCGGCTTCATGGGCCGGCAAGGTCGCGGCACGCACGAACACCACGACGTGATGGGTCGCATCGATATTCTGACCGGCACGCTCGGCAAAGCCCTCGGTGGCGCCAGCGGGGGGTATGCCAGCGGCCGGCGCGAGATCGTCGCCATGCTGCGGCAGCGCTCGCGGCCGTATTTGTTTTCCAATTCCGTGGCGCCGATGATCGTGGCGACCTCGCTCCAGGTGCTCGAAATGCTCGGCCAATCGACCGAGTTGCGCGACCGTTTGCACGACAACACGCGGCATTTTCGCGAGCGGCTAACCGCTCGAGATTTCAATATCGTGCCAGGCGAGCACCCGATCACCCCGATCATGCTGGGCGATGCCGTGCTGGCCGGCCGGATGGCCGAGCGGATGCTGGAAAAAGGCGTTTATGTGATTGGCTTCTCCTACCCGGTCGTGCCGCAAGGTAAAGCTCGGATTCGGGTGCAGGTTTCGGCGGCCCACACGCGAGAAGACCTCGACTTCGCGATCGAGGCGTTTAGCGCGGTTAAGGCGGAGTTGGGGATTTAGGAGATTTAAGTCTCCAGTTCCCAAGAGCGCTCGGCGCGGTTGGCCATCTTGGGCGTCGGTTTCGCTCCGCCATCCAGTTTGGCCATCTTGGGCGGGCGGTCTGGGGAACCACGGATGGCACGGCGCGGCCTTCGGCCGCAACCAATTGAGCCACGGATGAAACACGGATGGATCACGGATGAAATACAGAGTCGGAAAACCATGTCCGATCCGTGTTCGATCGGTGTTTCATCCGTGGCTCGCCCGCCAGAGGCGCCGTATGAATCGTCGCTGCAATCCGGCTTGGAGCGTGATGGTCCGGCCTTGACGCGGCGGGGGGGATCTTCTACCGTCTCGCAGCCATGTCGCGATCGTCTTGCGGTTTCTTGGGCGTTCTTCTCACCGCCACGGCCTTTACCGCCGCGGGCTACGCCGATCCTCCGCTGCAACTGGCGCCGCAAAAGGGAGTGCTATTGTTGCGCAGCGGGCAAGTGCTCGCCGGCACGATCGCGCCTGCAGGCGACCACTATCTCGTCTCGCTCGAACACGGCGAGATCCGCGTCCAAAGCGGCAAGGTCGACAAGCTGTGCAAAAATCTGCGAGAAGCCTACGAACACAAAAGAACGCGAGTCGAATTGGGCAAGGCGGCCGAACACGTCGCCTTGGCCGATTGGTGCTTGCAGAACGGCCTGTTCGAACTGGCCGACAGGGAACTCAGCTACGCCCTGGCGGCCGACGTGAATTATCCCCGAATCCGATTGGTGGAACGACGCTTGCAAATGGCCCGGCGCGGCGCCGAACCGGCGGCGCCCCATGCGAGGCCCGTCGAGAAGGGTCCGACCAACGAAGAGCTTGACCGCATGGTGCGAGGCATGTCCGGCGCCGCCGTCGAACAATTCACCAGCACCATCCAACCGCTGTTGGTGAATACCTGCACGACGGCGGGCTGCCACCTGCCGCATTCCGACACGAAGTTGCAACTGTTGCGCATTCCCCCCAATTCTCCGCCGAGCCGGCGGACGACGCAGCGCAACTTGTTCTCCGTCTGGCGACAAATCGATTCAGGCAATCCGACGGCCAGTCCTCTGCTGACCGTGCCTTTGCAACAGCACGGCAACGCCAAGGCGGCGATGTTCAGCGATCACGAGGCCGAGCAATATCGGCTGTTGGCCGCTTGGGTGGGCGAGCTCGCCCGGGCGCCCAAGCCAACGCAGCCGGCGAGCGTGGATAAACCGGCTTCGACGCTGCTGCAAACCATGCCGCCCCCCGGGACCGGACGCACTTTGGAGCCCGGCGCAGCCGCCGCGCGAGACGAGGGCTCACAAAGCGTCAAACCGCAACAGCCCTCGTCGGAGATCGACCTGGTCTCGTTTGATAAAACGCCCGAGACCAACGCCCAAACGCCCGGCGGCCAACCAGCGTCGCCGACCAAGCCGAAAAAAACCGGCGAAATCAAGCCGTTCGAACCCGACTACGTTCCTGTCGATCCGTTCGACCCCGAGATCTTCAATCGGCGGTATCACCCGCGCGGCGGCGAGTAGACGCGGCATCTTGCCGCGTTCGCAAAGTAGACGCGGCAGCTTGCCGCGTTAGGCGTGGCAAGGCGCCGCGCCTGCGGCGGTTTCGGAATGCGGCAAGCTGCCGCATCAACAGCCAGAAATGCGGCAAGCTGCCGCATCTACTGCGTTACGCCAGGTCGCGGTCTTCGAACAGCAGCAACGCGAGCAGCATGGCGATCGTGCCGTAGAGCAGCGTGTAGCCGCATGCCGCGCCGAGATAACTCAGCGGGATGATCCGGTCGGAGGCGATGGCGGCGTCGCTCTTGAAGGCGTCGAGCATCGGCAGCACGGTGGCCAGCAAGCGGCCGACGAACGTCACCAGCTTGAACTGCCCGATCGACGATTGCACGATCAACGGCGTCAAGTGGCCCAGCACGTAGATGGCGAAACACGTCATCAGGTTGGGCAACATCGGCCAGCGGGTCGAGATCGCAATCGAAATCGACGCCAGCACCGTCGTTTCCAGAAACGCCAGCATCAGCGGCGCCAGGGTCAGCAGAATTTCAAATCGCAACTGCTCCGACGTCGGCGCGGGATTGGACGTCTCTCTCGCGTCGTAAATGACCTTGAAATCGATCGTTTCCAGAAACAGCGTGCTGAGCAGCACGAACATCACGAAGGCGGGAATCAGCACGCCCAGGAACTTGCCGAACACGAACTGGCGGCGACCGATCGGCTTGGAGAGCAGCGTGAGCGCCGTGCGGCCTTCGAGTTCGTCAGCGATCGAAACGCTGGCGATCCACACGGCCAGCCCGATCGACAGCAGCATGATCAAGGTCAGCCCCGAATCCTTGAGCATTTTGATGTCTTCGCCGAACGTGTTGTAAGGGATCACCGTGAACAACAGCAGCAGCGCGGCGCCCAGCGACAATTCGACCCAGAACAACGGTTGGGCGAAGGCTTCCTTGGCGGTGGTGCGGGCGATCGCCGCCACCTTCGGAAACGCAAAGCCGAGCGCCAGATAGGCCGCGGCCAGACACAGCAGCGCCATCGCGCCGATGACCAGAATATCGATGCTCGGCGGCAACCAATTCCAGACCGAGGAAACCGCATTCGCCAAAAAACCCATGAGGCCGACTCGCTATGATGACAGGAAAACTTCGGAAAATGACGCAGTAGGATTCGTTCGGACGAGAAAGGCGAACTTCCGCCCCCGTCCTTTTAGTATTTGATTCGAAACCCGACGAATTCTCCGGTCGCCTCGGCGGCTCGGCTTCGCACGTCGGCAATGTACCTTTCGAGTTCCGCGCCCACGGCGGCGAGAAACCGCTCCAGTTCGTCCGTTTCGCCCTCGGCCACCAGTCGTACGCAACCATCGGGCAGGTTTTGCACGTAACCAGCGACCTCGAAGCGGCCGGCGATTTCGCGCGCCGTGTAGCGAAAGCCGACCCCCTGCACTCGGCCGCCGTAGAGCAAATCGCGCCGCTCTCGCGGGCGTCCGCCCTCTGCTCCAGTCGCCACGAAGCGCCCTCCCTGCCGAAAGACAATCTTGGCTAGCTGCCCTACGGCGCCGAACTACAAAGAGTTCAGTATAGCGCCGGGAATTGCCAATTTCCAGTTGCTCAACACTCAATCGTAAATCACGTCGTCCAGACGCGAAACGCCCACGACTTCGCGCATGCTGACCCAAGTCCAACGCCGATTTGGGCTTATGCCGTGGCCCCGGCAGGCCAGGACGTACTTTTCGCGGGTCGTCTGCGTATCGCGAAGGTCGTGGATATCGGCGTCGGCCAGCACGAGGAACTCGCCTTGCCGTTCGACAAGCCGGCCCAGCACGACAAACGGGCTGCTCAAATCGAGCACCACCAACTCGCCGAAAAGTTGCTCGAAGACGGGCGTTTGGTTGGCTTCCATGTCTTGCAAAATAATCCGCCGTGCCGCGGGCGGCAACCAGAACAGCGACTCGGTGGCATCCTAAAGTTGAGTTGGTCATCCACACTAACCCGATGCGCTAGCGAGGAAATGGCTCTACTACCTCTCTACCTTGCTGGCGCTTCGGGTTAGTGTCTCTTCGACCACTACCAACTTAACTTTAGGGCGCCATCAGCGGCTCAGGGCCCAATCGCCTGGGCGGCGATCGTGCCGATCCGGCCGGCGAGCCGATTCACGTTGCCCTTACCGTCGGGGTGGACGCGGTTGCTGAGAAAAATCACCGCCAGGCGCCGCTCCGGGTCGATCCAAAAGGCCGTGCCCGTGAAGCCGCCGTGCCCGATGGCTTGCGGCGAAAAGCCTTCGCCGCGATTCGACGAATAGCCGCTCTTCATATCCCAGCCCAAGCCGCGAAGCGCGCCGCCGGGCAAGGTCTGTGGAGATCGCATTGCGGCCACCGTTGCGGGGGCCAGCACTCGCACCCCCGCGTACTCTCCTTCGCCGAGCAGCATTTCGGCGTAGACGGCCAGGTCTTGGGCCGTGGAGAACAGCCCCGCATGGCCAGCCACGCCGCCCAGAGCATAGGCTCGCGGATCGTGAACCTCGCCTTGCATCCAGCGTTCTTCGCGGCGCTGGGTGGGCGCCGCGCGGTCGCGCAGCCCTTCGGCGGGCAAAAATCCGGTTTCGGCGAGCCCCAACGGTTCGAACAGGTTTTGGTGCGAAAAGGCGTTGACGTCTTGCCCCGAGACTCGCCGCACCAACTCGCCCAGCACCATGAACCCTACGTCGCTGTAGATGAACCGCTCGCCCGGCTTGGCCAGCGGGGTCAGGGCGAACAGCCGTTCGACGGCCTTCGCGGGGCCCTCGGCGAAATCGCCGATTGGATTGTCGGCGATCAGGCCCGACTGGTGCGTGAGCAGATGTCGGACGGTGATCTGGTCTTTGCCTTGCCCCGCGAATTCGGGCAGATGCCGGCTGGCCGGATCGTCGAGCTGAATTCTGCCGCGCTCGATGAGCAGCATCACGCTCGAGGCGGTGGCCAGCGGCTTGGTGAGCGAGGCCAGATCGAACACCGTGTCGACGGTCATCGGCTCGCGCTCGGGTTCCAGGCGCCGATCGCCAAACGCCCGCAAGTAAGCGATCTTGCCTTGCCGGGCGATCAACACGACGCAACCCGGCATCTGTTTGGCTGCCAGGGCGTCGTTGACCGCCGTTTCGATTTCCGCCAGCTTGGCCGCATCCATCCCAACCGCTTCGGGCGCGGCCTGCGGCAGCTTCGGCGGCGCGGCAAACGCCGCCGATCCGGTCGCCAAGCCAAGGGCGGCCAGCGCAAACGTGGCGCGGCGCATGACGCCGATGAAACCAGGGATATAGGACATTTCACGGTGCTCCTTGCGCGGCGGGGCGCGACGAGTTGGGCGTCCGTTTATCAAAGCGTCTGGACTTTTGCACAGTCTGCACGCTGGCGCCATTTTGATCGTTCGGCGACCGAGGCGCCACCGCTCAAACCACTGTCGCCCCGCTAAAAGCTGCACGAATGGCATTCGGACCCGAACGGCCGCTTTCGGCACGGGAAGTGCATCCCCGCCCCTTTGTCATGGAGGGTGAAACGTGCTCGCGCCTTTGCGGCGCTGGTGCAACGGCTGGCGAATGCGATCCGCGAGTCCGCCTGCCCCGATTCGCGGATCCATTCGCACAGACATTCCTCGATCGCATCTTGCGGGCGCCGCCCATGTCGATTACCGGTTTTCTGATCTTGCTGTTGATCGCTGCGATTTGCGGCAGCCTGGCCCAGGCGATCGTCGGGTATTCTCGCGGCGGGTGTCTGGTTTCGGCCGCGCTGGGGCTGATCGGCGCGTTGATCGGCAATTGGCTCGCGAGCGTGCTGGGTTTGCCCTATGGCTTGGAAGTGACGATCGACGGACAGGAATTCCCCGTACTGTGGTCGATTCTTGGCGCCTCGCTGTTCGTCGCCGTGCTGAGCCTGCTGACCTATCGCCGGCCGCCGGTGGCGTAGGGTCGCCTATAAACTGCACGCGGGCGCCGCCGAGACCTTCGGCGTCTCGTCGTGGGGCGGCCTTCCAGGCCGTCGATCGCAGACGCGTGAGGAAGGCCGCCCCACGACCGATGGATGTCTCATTCTCAATCTCGCACAGTAGAAATGCTGGACATCCGCCGCTGGCTGGGGCAAACTCAAGGCGGTTGCGATCCTCTGTTCTCGGAAGGCCGATCATGAGCATTCCTCTCACCCCCTCGAAACCGGCGCTGCCGAAAACCGTTCCGACCGCGCCCAAGCCGAGCGAAAAATCCGCCGCCAAGCCGAGCGTGAAACCTGCCGAGCGACTGGTTTCGCTCGACGCCTATCGTGGCTTCATCATGTTGGCGATGGCCTCCGGCGGCTTGGGCTTGGGCGCCGCCGCCGAGAAGGTAAATGCCAAAGCCCTCGCCGAGAAGCTGCCCAAGAACGAAACGCTCGACTTCCTCGCCTCGCAGGTCGACCACGTGCCGTGGGTCGGCTGCGTGTTCTGGGATTTGATTCAGCCGGCGTTCATGTTCATGGTCGGCGTCTCGATGGCCTACTCCTACGCCAGTCGTCAGGCCCGCGGGCAGGGCTACCCGCGAATGTTCGGCCACGCGTTGTTTCGCTCGATCGTGCTGGTGTTGCTCGGCGTGTTTCTGACTTCGAATTGGAGCAAACAGACGAACTTCGTGTTCACCAACGTGCTCTGCCAAATCGGCCTGGGCTACACGTTCTTGTTCTTGCTCTGGAACCGCCCGCCGGTCTGGCAGTTCGCGGCGGCGGTGCTGATTCTGCTGGCCGACTGGGGATTGTTCATGGCCTATCCGGCGCCGCCGGCCGATTTCGATTTCGGCAAAGTCGGCGTGCCGGCCGACTGGAAGCATCTCACGGGAGGGGCTGCACATTGGGACAAGAACACGAACGTCGCCGCCGACGCCGATCGCGTATTCTTGAACTGGTTCCCGCAAGAGAAGAAATTCGAATTCAACGGCGGCGGCTACACGACGCTCAACTTCGTGCCTTCGCTGGCGACGATGATTTTCGGGCTGCTGGCCGGCGGCCTGATGCGCAGCGAACGCGGCGCCGGCGCAAAGCTGGGCTGGCTTGTCGTATCGGGGTTGGTTTGCCTGGGCGTCGGCTACGCGCTCGGTCGCTACGACATCTGCCCGCTGGTCAAGCGCATCTGGACGCCTTCGTGGGCCATCTACAGCACCGGCTGGGTGCTATTGATGCTGGCCGGCTTTTATTTGGTGGTCGACGTGATCGGGCTCCGCTTGGCCGCCTTGCCGCTGGTCGTGGTCGGCATGAACTCGATCTTGATTTACTGCATGGCCCAGTTGATCGGCGGCTGGATATCTCAGACGCTCCAGCGGCATTTCGGCGAAGGGCTGTTTACGTTTTACGGCGTTACGTTCCACGACCAGCGTTTCGACCCGAACTACGCGCCGATCGTGCAGATGTCGCTCGTGCTCTTGGTGATGTGGCTGGTTTGCGTGTGGCTGTACCGGCAGAGGATTTTCGTGCGAATCTAATGGACGTTACGCGGAGGCTAGTTGACCTTCGTGGGGCGGCCTTCTAGGCCGTCGACCTCTCTCACTGAATGCAGCACTGACGACCTAGGAAGGCCGCCCCACGGGAGGCGGGCCAATCTTCTGCGTTTTGGCGGCGCTTACACGATCTGCGCGCCGCCATGCCTGGCGGCGAACCTGCTCGCCCGGATTATTCATCAGCCCACACTAACCCGAAGCGCAAGCGAGGTGGAGCAGCGCACTTACCTCGCTGGCGCTTCGGGTTGGTATCGAGCGCTTTGTCAAGTAATAGCCGGGCTGTGAATAATCCAGGCTAAGTGTTGCGGCCATCGTGATTTAGGCAGGCGGCGTCAATCCCTCGCAATCGCCAGAGCCAGCCCCGCCGAGGGCTGGCATTGACCCCCTGCCGCCTTCCACTAAAATGTTGCGACTCTTGGAGTTATATACTGACGCTGTGCTCGAGCCGACAAATACCCGCCAGGCCGATCGCCGCCCACGGAAGGGATTTGCCGATGCCGTCTCCCAACTCATGACCAAGCCTACGATGACTCCTCCGACCGATGGCGCCGACGCTCCCTCCACGCCCGGCATGCACGAAGCCTCGCGGCGCGAGAAGCTGCGGCGCATCGAAGAACTGGGCCATGACCCCTGGGGCCAGCGGTTCGATAATCATGCGGCCATCGCCGAGATCCGCGCGCGAGAGCATGAAATCTCCGTCGAACCGCTGCCCGAAGGGAGCGAGCGGCGGCAGCCGGAGCAACACGGCCCGAAGGTCCGCGCGGCCGGGCGGGTCGTCTTGCAGCGCAAAAAGGGCAAGCTGATCTTTCTCGATATCCGCGACTGGAGCGGGCAGATCCAACTGTTCGTCGGCCGCAACCAGGTCGGCGAAGAAAACTGGGCGCTGGCCGAGTGCTTCGACCTGGGCGACATCGTCGGCGTCGACGGCGAACTGAAGCGAACCAACACGGGCGAGTTGACGATCTTCGCCGAGAAGCTGCACTTTCTCACCAAGTCGGTCGAGCCGCACCCCGACAAGCACAAGGGGCTCACCGACCCCGAGCTGCGGCATCGACTGCGTTATCTCGATTTGATTTACACCGACGGCGTGCTGCCGCGGTTCTTGAATCGCACGAAGATCGTGCAGTCGATTCGCAACACGCTCGGCGGCGAAGGCTTCGTCGAGATCGAAGGCCCGACGTTGCACTCGATCGCCGGCGGCGCGGCGGCGCGGCCGTTCAAAACGCACCACAACGCGCTCGACATTCCGCTGTTCATGCGGATCGCCCTGGAACTGCACCTCAAGCGGCTGTTGGTTGGCGGCATCGAGCGGGTCTACGAGTTGGGCCGCGTGTATCGCAACGAAGGCATCAGCCCCAAGCACAACCCCGAGTTCACGATGCTCGAGGTCTATCAGGCTTACGGCGATTACCGCAGCATGATGGACTTGTGCGAAAAGCTGATCGTCGAGGCGATCCGCGCCACCGGCCAGGAACTGAAGCTGGCCTGGGGCGAGACGGCGCTCGACTTCACGCCGCCGTTCGCCCGCAAGACCTACGACGAGCTGTTCGCCGAGCACACCGGCGTTTCGCCCGACGACGCGGCGGGCGTCAAGCGGTTGGCCGACGAGATCGGCTTCAACACCGGGGGCAAAGACGCCGACGTGATCAAGAGTTACGTGTTCGAGGAGCGCGTCGAAGACAAGCTCATCGGGCCGATTTTCGTCTACGACTACCCGGCGGCCGTCTGCCCGCTGACCAAGCGCAAGCAATCGAACCCGGCGGTGGCCGAACGTTTCGAGTTGTTCGTCGAAGGCATGGAATTGGCCAACGCCTACACCGAACTGAACGATCCGGACTTGCAAGAAAAGCTGTTCCGGACTCAACTGGCCGGCCAGCAGGAAGAAGACTCGATGGCCAAGATGGATCACGATTTCGTCCGCGCCCTGCGGCACGGCATGCCTCCAGCCGGCGGGCTGGGCCTGGGCATCGACCGGCTGGTGATGCTGTTGACCAACACGCAAACGATTCGCGAAGTGATTTTGTTTCCGTTATTGAGGCCGGAAGCAGGCGAGCGGGGGGCGTGAGCCCTCCGGTGGCACGCATTTGAGGTAGCGCCGAAGTACCCGGAGGCTGACGCCTCCGGCTCGCCAGACAACTGACGCCTCCGGCTCGCCTGAGGCCTCTGGCATGTCGGAAGCCTTTAAAAACCCACGGATGGGAACATGTACAAATTCTTGCTCTGCTGGCGCTATCTCCGCACGCGGTATATCGCGCTGGCGTCGATTCTGAGCGTGACCTTGGGCGTGGCCACGATGATCGTGGTCAACAGCGTGATGTCGGGCTTCGCCTTCGAAATGAAAGGCCGCATCCACGGCATCCTCTCCGACGTGATCGTCGAGTCGCACAACATGAACGGCTTTGTCGACGCCGACTACCACGTGCAGCAGATCAGCCTCGTCGCGGGAGACTACATCGAAGGCATGACGCCGACCGTCCACGTGCCGGGCATGCTCACCTTCTGGCAAGGCAACCAGCTCAGTACGCGGCAGGTGACGGTGATCGGCATCGATCCCAAGACTGCCGGCAGCGCCAGCGATCTGCCCAAGTATTTGCAGCACCCCGAGAACCGCCGCCAGCCGAGCTTCGCGCTGCGCGAAGGGGGCTACGACACGCGCGATCAGCAGTCGGGCGTCGAGAGCGGCGACCGCGACTTTCTGGCCCAGGCCGGCTGGCCCTATCGCCGCTGGTGGGCCGCCCGCGAGCAGGCTTTCGAATTCAACAAGCCCCAGGCGATCCGCGTCGCCCCGCCGGAGTTAAAGGATGGCGAGCAGCCGGCAGGCGGAAACGACGAAAGCGAAGAGCCAGCGTCCGCAGATGGAGGGCCGGGCGCCCTCGCCCGGCAACAGCCGGCGGCCGACGAGCAGCCGGCCGACGAGGAACCCGGCATCGATGGCGCCGTGGCGGAAGCTGCAGCGGCTGATCGCATGGATCCGTTCGCCATGGCGAAGACCGAGGCGAACGTGTTCAATCCGCTCAAAGAGCAGCATTCCGGGTTGATTCTCGGCATCGCGCTGTCGAGCTATCGGAATCGCGACAACCGCGAAGGCTTCCTGCTGCTGCCCGGCGACGACGTGCAGCTCACGTTCCCCAACGCCGATTCGACGCGGCCCTCGGCCATCATGAGCAAGTTCACGATCGTCGACTTCTACGAGAGCAAGATGAGCGAATACGACTCGACGTTCGTGTTCGTGCCGATCGAAAAACTGCAGCAAGATCGCGGCATGGTCGATCCGACGACCAAGGTCGGCTACGTGAACAGCATCCAGATTCGCCTCAAGGATGAACGCGACGGCGATTTGGTGCGCGACAAGCTGCGGGCGGCGTTTCCGCCGGAGATTTACAACATCTCGACCTGGCGCGACAAGCAAGGACCGCTGCTGGCCGCGGTGCAGATGGAAACGGCCATCTTGAACGTGCTGCTGTTCTTGATCATCGCCGTGGCCGGGTTCGGCATTCTGGCGATCTTCTTCATGATCGTGGTCGAGAAGACTCGCGATATCGGCATTCTCAAAGCGCTGGGCGCCTCGGGCCGCGGCATCATGGGCATCTTTCTGGCTTACGGCCTGTCGCTGGGCATGGTCGGCTCGGGAGCGGGCATGCTGCTGGGGCTGTTGTTCGTGGTGCGCATCAACGAAATCGCGGGCCTGCTGAGCCGGATCACGGGTCACGAGGTCTTCGACCCGTCGATTTACTACTTCTACAAGATTCCGACGATCGTCGATCCGTTCACCATCGGTTGGATCGTCTGCGGCGCCTTGGCCATTGCGGTATTGGCCAGCGTGTTGCCGGCGCGCCGCGCCGCGCGACTACATCCCGTGGAGGCTTTGCGTTATGAGTGATCTGCAACCCGCCGCTCCCGCGGCGCGCGTGCCCCGCCGCCGCTCGAACGATCCACAACCGGCCGGGCCGCTGCTGAGCGGGCCGCACGCGGAAATGGCGGCCGCGATCGAACCCGCGGCGACCGAAACGGCGCCGCGCCCCGCCCGCATGCAAGCCGCCCGGCTTTGCAAAAGCTATCGCAAAGGCCGCGTGACGATCCCCGTGCTGCGCGGCGTCGACATGGAAGTCCGCGACGGCGAGTTTTTGGCGATCATCGGGCAAAGCGGCTCGGGCAAGAGTACGCTGCTGCACCTGCTAGGCACGCTCGACGCGCCGGACGAGGGCGAAGTGCGCTACAATGGCCAGCGCATCGACAACCTGCCCGCGGCGAAGCGCGATCAGTTGCGCAATTGCCGGATCGGCATGATTTTTCAGTTCTATCACCTGCTGCCCGAGTTTTCGGCGCTCGAGAACGTGCTCTCGCCGCTGATGATCGCCTCGGGCGCCTGGAACTTCTACCGCCGCCGCCGCCAGCATGCCGCCCGGGCGCAGGAACTCTTGGAACTGGTCGGCCTGGGGCACCGGCTGAAGCACAAGCCCCGCGAGTTGTCCGGCGGCGAAATGCAGCGAGCGGCGATCGCCAGGGCGTTGGTCGCCGGCCCCGACGTGCTGCTGGCCGACGAACCGACCGGCAATCTCGATCGCTCGACCGGCCAGGAAATCCTCAAGATTTTGCGAACCTTGAACCGCCAACAGGGGCTCACTATAGTCATGGTGACCCACGATCTGGCCATCGCCGAGCAAGCCGATCGGGTGGTGCGTCTGGTCGAAGGGCGCGTGCAGCGGGCCTGACGCTTCGCCGGATTGTGGTAGAATTCTTGAGACTTTGACGAACGCAAGCGGCCAGGGTGGCTGGCGGCAGAGCGCAGCGATGCCCCAGCAAAACTTGACTTCGCCTCCGCTCAGACCCGCCCCCATCACTGGGATACGCATCCATTCACGGCTGACCAAAGACTAGAATATGTCGCTGAAGATCTACATCAACGGCCGTTTATACGACAAAGAAGACGCGAAAATCAGCGTCTACGATCACGGCCTGCTCTACGGCGACGGCGTGTTCGAGGGCATTCGCAGCTACGGCGGCAAAGTCTTCCGCCTTGAAGAACATCTCGACCGGCTCTGGGATTCGGCCAAGGCGATCTGGCTCAAGATTCCCATGACCAAGGAGGCGATGGGCCAGGCGATTTACGACACGCTCAAGGCCAACAACCTCAGCGACGGCTACATCCGCCTGGTCGTGACTCGCGGCGCCGGCACGCTGGGGCTCGATCCCAACCGCACGTCCGATCCGCAGGTGATCGTCATCGCCGACAAGATCGCGCTCTATCCGGCGGAGATGTACGAGCAGGGGCTGAAGATCGTCACGGTCAGCGTCGTGCGGAACCATCCGGCGGCCTTGAGCCCGCGGATCAAGTCGCTCAACTATCTGAACAACATTCTGGCCAAGATCGAGGGCCTCAACGCCGGTTGCGTCGAAGCGTTGATGCTCAACACCAAGGGCGAAGTCGCCGAATGCACGGGCGACAACATCTTTCTGGTGCGCGGCGGCGAACTGCTGACGCCGCCGATCGAGGCCGGCATCCTGGAAGGCGTGACTCGGCAGGCCGTGATCGAACTAGCCCGCGAGACCGAAATCACGGTTCGCGAGATTCCGCTGACCAAGCACGACGTCTACATCGCCGACGAGTGCTTTTTGACCGGCACGGCGGCCGAAGTGATTCCGGTGGTCAAGGTCGACGACCGCGAGATCGGCGCCGGCAAGCCCGGCCCCATCACGCGTGATCTGCGCGAACGATTCCACAAGCTGGCCCGCTCGTAGCTCGCATAAATGCCGGCGAGCCGGAGGCGTCAGCCTCCGTGTTGATCTGGCGAACCTCGCTCCACCAACTTCGCGATCCGAGCGAACTGGCGGCGCAACGTCGCCAGGGGGCTTACGCCGCGTTGTTCAACACATCTTTTCCACTCGAATTTCGCGATCGCGTTCGGCCAGATCTTTTACGTAGCCCAGGCATTTATGCCTGGGAATTCGTTCATCGCGCACCTGTTTTTCCCGATCGGCGCCTCGCGGGCCGCCCCCGGCGGCCCGCGAGGCGCC
>DATKRK010000376.1:0-8218 GCA_035532215.1 Pirellulales bacterium
GCAAGCGTTGCCGGTGCAAATCCGCTCGCGGTCCTCGTATCTCTTTGCCCGCCGCCTTCTACGCACCGAGGAATAAACAACTCCCCTATATACAACGACTCGGAACTCCAGCAGCCGACGACAATGCGGCGATTTCCCCTCAGTTTGGGAGGTTATTCAATCCTCGGTCCTTATCGCAGCTTGACCTCGTCGCCACCGGCCTTGGTGAACATGGCCCGCACGCTCGCCGCATCGGTCTCCTTCTCCACGAAGCGGACCGTGCCATCCGCGAAGGCTGCGTAAAACCCGTTGCGTTGACCGCGAGCCGGGGCGTCGAGGGCGGTGCTGTCGATATCGAGAGGCTTGGTCCAAGGAATCCGCCGGCGGCTTTGCATCACGAGGATCGTCTCGCCCGGCGCATCGCTGATGCTCTCGCGCGTGGCGGGCGAGTTGCCGTCGAACAGCGTTCCTTTGCCGGTAACGACGTAGTATTCGGCGGCGCCCTTTGGGGTCGATTGGCGGGTGCTATAAATCTCCGGCATCTTCTCGACCAGTTGCTTGTTGCGCTCGCCGTCCCAAGGCTCGTCGAGCTTATAACTTTCGAACAGCTTCTGCTCACCCAGGTAAGGCAGCAATTCGACGCGCCAACTGTGCAGCGTTTTGCCGTCGGGCCCAAGGACCGCCGCCGGCGGATAGTGGCCATGTGCGGCGTGGTAGGCGTTGAAGGCCTCGGCCAGCCGGCCGAGTTTCGTGAGATGCTCCTGCTTCATTTTTTCCGCGTATGCGTCTTGGTATGCCTTAAGTGCTTCGAAGACCTGCGAGGTGAATTCGGCGCCGAGTGTCGCTTCCGCCTGGACCTGTGTGCCCGCGACTTTCAATTTCCATGCAGAAAGCGTCTGGACCAGCGAGCCGCTGACGTCGATCTTTTCGAATTCCTTCGGCAGCGACGACGGCGTTACGAGTGGCGGAATCACCTTGAGCGTCGCCGCTAGCGCGGCCTGGGCGATCTGATTCGTCGCCGCCGTTTTCTCGGGCGATTGACAATGGGCCGTGACGCTGATCTTGAGCCCCTCGGCCGTAGAGTCAGCGTGGGCGAAGAGCAACGAGGTTTCCTTGAGGATCGAGACGAAGAGTTGCTCGGCGGCGTCTTTTGGTTCCAGCGATTCCTTTTCAAGCTTGGCCATCGCCGCGGAATCAAGCCCCACGGCGACCGGGCTGGCAGCCGCTTCCTGCCACTGGCCATACCAAGCGGGATGAGACTGTGGATCGGCCGCCAAGACGCGCGCCACATCCTGTTCGCGCAAAACAACGATCGTGCGGTCGTCGACCATCAGATAGTCGATGACTTTGCCGGCGTCTTCGGAACCAGTACGGAAGCACTTGTGACCATTGCAGACGGTCTCTGTCACATCGTCGGCAGCCAGATCCAAGAGCATGTCGCGTAATTTGCCGGGCTCGTAGGGACGGCGCATCCGATAGATCATCACTTCCGCAGCTTCTAGGGCAGCCGGCGACTCCGGAAACGGCTCGGGGCATGGCCCGCCTTGAAGCATGATGCCATGGAATTCTTCCACTTCGAATGAACGGGTTTTGCTTTTCTCGAACAGTCCGAAACCAAAACCGATTGCATTGGGAAGAACGCAGAAAGCGGGCTCGGCCACGATCGGCGAATGGGCGACAGCGAGCGGCTTGACCGAAATCACCGCGATCGTCTCGGCCGGAAGGTAGGACCGATCGAACGCCGGCAGCAAGGCGTCGCTTGCATTTGTGCTTGCGGTTTCGGCGGATTCGGCTTTCGCCGGCGGTTCCGCCGCTTGCGCCGCGGCAGTCGGGCCGCGGAAGCCGGAGACGCCGAGACCGACTAGCGCGAGAGTTGTCAGCAGGGCCGTCAGGCCGAGGCGCGACGGCGAACGTTCGGTGATGAAACGGGGGTTGTCGAGCATCTCAATTCTCCTCATGAGAGTGCCGCGTGATGGGAAAAATGGGCTTCCTGCCCATAACGGTCGAGAGGGGTCCTGTTGCAAGGCCATCTGCGCCAGGACGGTCGCATAAGCTTTCGCTCCGCCGGCCAGCGCCGCCCCGCAAGCGTCGGCGGCCAACTCTTGTTCCAGCCGCAACCGCCGGGCCAGCCAATGTACGAGCGGATTGTAGAAGTGCAGAACGACGCCCGCCTGGGCCGCCAGCCATTTCAGAAAGTCGCAGTGGGCTACGTGCGACGTCTCGTGGGCCAGGATGCCCCGCCGCACTTCTGCGCTCCACGATCGCCAATCGGCAGGCAACAGAATCACCGGGCGTCGCCAGCCCACCACCGCCGGCGAACCGCCGGCTCGGGCGCCAGCCATCTCTCGCAGTTCGATCGGCCGGCGGCAACCCAGTTTTGCGCGGAGTTCATCGAGCAGACCCACGAGCGACGGATCGGACACGAGCTGCGTCTCGCGCAGCAGCCTGGCCAAGGCGAACAAGCCCACGAGCATTCGCGCCAGGCCGATTCCCACGCCCGCGAGCATCACGGCGGCCAGCCAGGCCGGCCAGCGCCATCGATGCGCATTGAGATCCACGCGGGATCCGACATCCAGTTGATTCTGCACTTGGCTCCGCACGGCGCCCCAAATGCCCGACAGCAGGTTGAGTACGCCCGCGTTTGGCGGAGAAGCGCCGTGGTCGGACGCAGAGTCGGCGTCGGCCGCACTCGCCGAAATTGGCGACGATGATTGCTCGGCGCGATGCAACTCGGTCTTTGCCGCGGCATCCGCTGTTGGTCCTGTCGGCCCGAGGTCGGCCAGCGTCCGCCAGCGGGGCCAGGGACCGAACGACAGCGTCGCGATGCCGACCGTGATCAGCAAGACTCCGCACAAGGTCGAAGCTCCTAGGGCGGGATGTCGGCGGCGCGCGAAGAGGTAAAGCCCCGTCGCGGCCAGGCAAAACAGGCTCGTTTGCAAGGCCATCCAGACGAGCGAGATTCCCAGCGCATTCATCCTTGCTGCTCCCGTAACAGTTTTTCCAGCCGGGCGCGTTCTTTGGCCGAGAGCTTCTCGCGCTCCATCAAGCGGACGAGCAACAGCTCTCGCGACCCTTGAAAGACGCGATCCAGCAAGTCGCCCAGCAGCCGGCGCGAAACTTCTTCGTAGCTGCGCGCCGCGACATACAGAAACGGGCGTTCGGTCGTGGTTTGTTTCAAAAACCCCTTCTCGGTCAGAATGCGAATCTGCGTGGCCACGGTCGTATAAGCGCGGTCGACGCCCGTGCGCGCCAGCTCGTCGCGAGCTTCTTGGGCCGTGATCGCGCCGCGCTTCCAGAAGACCTGCATGACCTCCAATTCGCGATTCGTCAGTTCCGTGGCCGCCGGTCGCGCCATCTTGGCTCGCTCCTCGCTCGTGCAATTTGATTCAATAGATTTGGTTATTTAGATTACCGGGCGTGTAGGCGTCAAGGCCGATTTCGCGAAGGGCCATTGAAACACTGACAGCGCCGCCATAAGGAACGGACGAAAAATAACTTCGGCAATTTTGTTGGCCCTCGCCTAACCTCTCCCAGAGAGAGAGGGATTTGTAGGACGAAGTTGTTTTTCGTCCGTTCCCAAGCGAATTCTCCCCGCGGGCGACGCAGCGGCGCCGGCAGGTTAAACTACGGTCCTGACCGGCGCCGGATTGCTGGCCCGCTTCGAGCAGGATTTCGAGCCAGCGCGGTTCAAGAGCATCATCAACGAAGCATCGGGAGGATCTTGCCATGTCGAGACATTGGGCCATTGCTTGGGCCGCGCTGCTTGGCGCCATCGTTCTGCCGCACGGCGACGCGGCAGCCGCCCAACCGCAACCGCCGAATATCGTTTTCATTTTCGCCGACGACCTGACGTGCCAGGCGATCAGCGCCTATGGCGAAAAGCGGCGGCTGCTGGAAACGCCCAATCTGGACCGCATCGCCAAGCAGGGAATGCGATTCGATCGCTGCCTGGTCACCAACTCCATCTGCGGGCCAAGCCGTGCAACGATTCTGACGGGCAAGTACTCTCACTTGAACGGGTTCTACAATAACACCAATTGCCGCTTCGACAGCAGCCAGCAAACCTTTCCCAAGCTGTTGCAAGCGGCGGGCTACACGACCGCGATGATCGGCAAGTGGCACCTGGGCAGCGATCCGGTCGGCTTCGATTACTGGCACATCCTGCCGGGCCAAGGCGTGTACTACAACCCGCCGATGATCCGCAACGGCGAGCGCGTCAAGCACTCCGGCTACGTGACCGACATCGTCACCGATCTGTCGATCGACTGGCTGAAGAACCGCGACAAGTCGAAGCCGTTCATGCTGATGAGCCAGCACAAGGCGCCGCACCGCGAATGGTCGCCGCCGTTGCGGCTGCTGGGCTGGGATAACGACCGCGAGTATCCCGAACCGGAGACCTTGTTCGACGATTACGCCGGCCGCAGCAAGGCGGTCAGCGATCACGACATGGGGCTCGACCGCACGTTCACGGACGTCGACGCCAAGTTTCGTCCGGCGCCCAACATGACCGAAGAACAGATCAAGCAGTGGAACGAATACTACGAGCCGCGCAACGAAGCGTTCCGCAAAGCCAAGCTGACGGGCAAGGACCTGGTCCGCTGGCGGTACAACCGCTACATGCACGACTATCTCGCCTGCGTCAAGGCCGTGGACGAGAACGTCGGGCGGCTGCTCGATTATCTCGACCAGGAGGGCCTGGCGGAAAACACGGTGGTGATTCTATCCTCCGATCAGGGCTTTTATCTGGGCGAGCACGGCTGGTTCGATAAACGCTGGATTTTCGAAGAGTCGCTGCGCACCCCGCTCTTGGTCCGCTGGCCGGGCGTGACGAAGCCGGGCAGCGTGAACAACGAGATCGTCTCGCTGCTCGACATGGCCGAGACCTTTCTGGATATCGGCGGCGTGCAGGTTCCGGCCGACATGCAGGGCCGCAGCATCGTGCCGCTGTGCAAGGGCCAGACGCCCGCCGACTGGCGGGCGAGCCTGTACTACCACTACTACGAGTTTCCCGTCCCGCACCGCGTGCGACCGCACTACGGAGTCATTACCAAACGCTACAAGCTGGTGCACTACTACAAGCCGGACGTCGACGATTGGGAATTGCTCGACCGCGAGAAAGACCCGCTGGAAACGAAAAACTTCTACCACGACCCGGCCTACGCGCCGGTCGTGAAGGAACTGCACGCCGAGCTCGATCGCTTGCGGAAAGAAGTCAAGGAGACCGGCGAGCCGCCTCGCTCGGCGTATGGCAATCGGCCGTTCGACGGCGAACCGCAACCGCCCAAGACGCCGGGCAAGAAGGCCAAGCAGAAGTCGTAGCGAGTCGAAGCCGCAATCAAAGTAGTAGGCACGCGCCGTCAAAGTAGTAGGCACACTCCTAAGAAAATATTCTGTGGAGGGCCGGGCGCCCTCGCCCGGCGAATGCCGGACGGGCGGGGGTGCCCGTCCCTCCAAGAAAACAACCCGTCCCTCCAAGAAAACAACGCATTTTCATTCGTCGGGGCGACCGAAAGTCATGGCGCCTCCGTGTGCCGTAACCGGCCTTTTGATTGACCGCTGTCGCGGGTTGGCGGCGGCTCACGGAGTGAGCCTGTTACGTTGGCGCAAGCGCCAGCGGACATCGCATTCTCGCGCGTGGAGCGTTGTATGAAACCTTATCCGCGAAAGAACATTCGCGAACCTGATAATATTATTCCCGCCATGAGCGGTTCGCACCTTGCCGACCGACGCGCGGCGCTGCGGCAGTTGGGCGCCCTGGCCGCAGTTGCCGCGGCGCCGGCCCTGCGGACTTCGACCTGTTCGAGCCGCTGACGTTTTTGCAGCACTGCCAAAAGCTGGGCGCCGGCGGGAATGCGGCGGAGATTTTTTTGGCGGCCGATGTCGGGTTGGCGGCGCGGTTCTCGATTAGTTGATTGCAGTTCCCGCGCGGCCCGGTTCCGGGCTAACGGGAAGCGCAGGGGCAGGGCGTGCGTCGGCTGATACCCCATCGACAATCAGGAGATTCGCCGTGAAGCCCTTCACCTTTCCGCGCCGCGTCACGGCGTTGTCCCTGCCCCGCACTCGCCGCGGGAGGCGCCGCCCGCTGGCCGAGCTATCCATCTGCCGGCTTGAAGTGTTGGAAACCCGCCACATGCTGACGCCGACCGCCGTGGACGACAGCTACCAGATGTCGGCGAACACGACGCTGTCGGTTGACGCTGCGTCGGGCGTTCAGGCCAACGACTCCAATCCCGATATGATTAGTATGAACTCCAATGTCGTCTCCAACCCGAGCCACGGCACGCTCACGCTCAACTCCGACGGCTCGTTCAGTTACACGCCCACAACGAACTTTTCCGGTAACGATACGTTCGCGTATGATGATTCCGACTTCGTGGGCACGAGCAACACGGCGACCGTAACGATAACGATTAACGGAGCGGGAACCCCGATCGCGGTGAACGACAGCTATACCGTGCTGCACGACCGGGCGAATTCCATTTCGGCCGCCAGCGGCGTACTGGCCAATGACACCGATCCCAATAACCTGACGCTCTCTGCAAGTGTCGTGACTGTTCCGACCCACGGCACGCTCTCGCTCAACTCCGATGGCTCCCTCGTCTACACGCCCGTCGCAGGTTACACGGGCTCCGATAACTTCTCCTATCAGGACAGCGACGGCACGTATACCAGCAACGTCGCCACGGTCTCGCTCTCGGTCACCGATCCGAATGCGCCAATGGCGATGATGGACGACTACAGCGTCGTTCACGACCGCACGACTACCGTGTCGGCGGCCAATGGAGTGCTGGCCAACGACAGTGATCTTGATGGCGATTCCCTGAGCGCGGTGCTCGTCAGCGGTCCCAGCGATGGTTCGCTGACGCTCAACTCCGACGGCTCATTCAGCTACACACCGATTTTCCATTACACAGGCAACGACAGCTTTACTTATGAGTCATTCGACGGAGTCCTTTATAGCGCGGCGACCACCGCTTCGATTTCCGTGACGAACAGCGCACCGACGCCCTGGGACGACTCGTATGACCTGCCGAACGCCCAGACGTTCAACGTCGCGGCGCCCGGCGTTTTGGGGAATGACACGGACCCTGATGGCGACGCGCTCACGGCTTCGCTGGTCACCGCGCCGAGCCACGGCACGCTGACGTTGAACTCCGACGGCTCATTCAGCTATACGCCGAACGCCGGCTGGGTCGGGCAGGATCAGTTCGTCTATGCGGCCAGTGACGGCCTCGCGTCCAGCAATGCCACGGTCACGCTCACGACGCAGTACAGCATCTTGTCGGTTCAAGACCTGACCAAGCCGGCGGCCGACACCGTGCAGACCGCTTTGCAAATCCTTGGCAGTTCGAGTGGCACGGCCGCCACGGCTCAGAATCTCTCGGTGGGATACGATTCGGTCGCCGGGCAAGGCGATGCCGTCATCGAAGTTGCCGCCGGCCTATCGAATCCGTCGAACCCTCCCTCCGAGACGATCACGGCCTCGCTGACGTTCAATGGCGTCGCTCAGCCCGACGTTTATTTTACGATGTCCACTCTCGCCCAGAGCGATGCGACAGTTCACTTGGCTGAGCAAGTCGACACTTCTGGCTTCGCCACGGGGCGGTATCCGTTTTCCATGACGATCACCAGCCCGGACATGGCGGCCCCGGCCACGGTAGACGGGTTTGTCAACGTCGTGAACGATTCGTCGAGCCCGATCGGCAAAGGCTGGACGATCCCTGGCCTTTTGCAACTTTACCCGAACAACGTCAACGGCGTGCCGGCGGGCGTGCTGCTCTCGACGGGAGGCGGCCAAGGCTGGTACTTTACCCAGGGCAGCGGCAATTCCTATACGTCGCCTGATGGGCTGTTTGCCTTTTCAACGCTGACCGCGGTTACAGGAGGAGGTTGGCAACTGGTCAGCCAATACGGCACGACGTTGAATTTCAATTCGAGCGGCTACCTGACCAGCCGCGTCGAGCGGACGACGGAAACCACGACGTACAACTACAGCGGCGCCTTGTTGACTTCGATCACCGACGAGTTCGGGCGTTCGGTAAACTTGGCGTACAGCGGCGGCCTGCTATCGTCGATCACCGACTACGCCGGCAATGTGACGAGTTTCGCCCACAGCGGCTCGTTGTTGACGACGATCACCCAACCCGACCCTGGCGGCGGGGCGCCGGTCTGGACCTACGGATACACGGGCAATTATCTGACGAGCGTGATCGATCCGACCGGGGCCGAAACCGACTTT
>DATKRK010000377.1:0-5307 GCA_035532215.1 Pirellulales bacterium
TTCATCGAGCGGATGCTGACCGTCAGCGAGACGTGCCGCCTGCAAGGCCGCTCGATCTTCAGCTACCTGACAGCCGCTGTCGAAGCCCACTTCCGCGGTCAACCCGTCGCCTCGCTCCTCCCCGGCGCGTGAACGGTTACATCCGGATATTGCCAGCGTGGTCGCCGGCCAGGTCAGCCGGCACGAGGTCGATCGCGGCATTTTGATCTGCGGCACGGGCATCGGCATGTCGATCGCCGCCAACAAATTTCCCGGCGTGCGCGCGGCGCCCTGTCACGACGATCTCTCGGCCGAGATGAGCCGCCGCCACAACGATCTGAACGTGCTCTGCCTATCGGCCGACATGCTGGGCGAAAAGCTGATCGACCGCATGGTCGAGATCTGGCTCAACACCGAGTTCGAAGGCGGCCGCCACGCGCGTCGCGTCGAAAAGATTCAGCAGTTGGAAAGCCAGCATCTTTCGCACGGCTGAAGGCCGGCGCTCATGGAGTTCCGGGCGTCCCTCGCCCGTTTCATGGAGGGCCGGGCGCCCTCGCCCGCAGTCTTCCTTCGCCGGATGGGTACGCGTGGAACTACGGCCTCTTCATGGCCATTTTGACAGTTGGGCGGCTGGCGGCTGAGCCTCGGCGAAGCCCCAGTTCGCTCTCGCATCGCTTCGCTCTGCCGCCCGCCACCGCGCCTTCAACTCTGACTTGAAGAGGCGCTACGCTCGCGCCGGGCGAGGGCGCCCGGCCCTCCCTTGCTTCGCCGGATCAGCACGCATGGACTACGGCCTCTTCATGGCCATTTTGACAGTTGGGTGGCTGGTGGCTGAGCCTCGGCGAAGCCCCAGTTCGCTGGGGCATCGCTTCGCTCTGCCGCCAGCCACCCCGCCTTCAACTCTGACTTGAAGAGGCGCTACGCTCGCGCCGGGCGAGAGCGCCCGGCCCTCCCTTCCTTCGCCCGATCAGCACGCGTGGACTACGGCCTCTTCATGGCCATTTTGACAGTTGGGTGGCTGGCCGCTGAGCCTCGGCGAAGCCCCAGATCGCTCTCGTATCGCTTCGCTCTGCCGCCCGCCACCCCGCCTTCAACTCTGACTTGAAGAGGCGCTACGCTTGCGCCGGGCGAGGGCGCCCGGCCCTCCCTATGCGGCCCGGCCCTCCCTTGCTCCGCGGGCGAGGGCGCCCGCCGCTCGACGTCGAAATGCCCGCAGCCGCCTGCAACTCTCCGGCAACTTTGCCGGCTATTCCGGCTGTAACGGCGGCCGCCGCGCTACGTTTCCGATTGCGCGATCCGCGCGAGCGGAAGTCGGCAAGATTCCTTGTGTGGCGCGGGGCGTTTTGTCTTGAACCGCGGGCAATTCCTGATAGAGTCGAAGCTTGAAGAGCCATTGAGTGGCCCGCTGTGAGACGAGTTGGGAAAAGGTTGGCGTCATGCCTGAATTCAATCTCGGCCGCCCTGACGAGGTCGACCACTTGCTGCGCAACGCTCAGTTGCGCGACGAGTTGGAGCCGTTTTTCGACGAGTCGATCATGCGGCTCAACATTCAGGAATTGCCGACGCCGCTGGAGAACGAGTATCTGGCCAGCATGCTGGCCTGGGAACGCGCCCCGGTCGTGCCGATCTCGCAATGGTTCGAGCCTGAACTGCGATTGCCGCATCCCGACTCGTTTGATGATGCCGCGCTGCACGACACGCTCTGGGACGTAATCCAGAAGCTGTTCGACAAGCGGATCGTGCTCGACTTCACCGACCACCTTTCCGACCGGCAATTGTATTGCCTGATCTATCGCGACATTCTGCCGTCGCCCGAAAAGAAGATTCAGGCCGCGGAACACTTCTTGCACTGGGACTGCGCCGACCCCGAGGTTTGGCTGCGCTATTACGCCTCGCCCGAAGACCGCGAGCACTGGGCCGAATCGGGCGAGCCGCTGCCGCCTGCCGAACCGTTGCCGTATCCGCGCCGGCTGCCGCGCCGCCCGCTTTAAGGATGGCGACGCGCGACGCATTTACTTTGACTCGCGCCCGAGCAGCTCGCTGAGCTGAAACTCGAAATACTTCTGCGTCGCGGCGGGCAGGCCGTCGGAAGAGGCGTTGGCGATCCAGAGCTTGGTCGAACGCGGCTCGAACAGCACGCTGTGCAGGTTCGACTTCATGGCCACCGGGCAGTCCATCAAACGCCGCGCGCTGTCGGCATCGAACGTGCCGCGCCCTTCGCGCACGCGGCGAGCTAACTCTTTGTAACGATCGCCGGCCGAAAGCAGCACCGTGTCGTCGGTCGGCTCGGGCAGCCGCGGGTGAGCCTCGCCCGGCTTGACGATCTCGAAGGAGTTCCAATGCGCGGCCAGGCCGACCGCCTGGTTGTCGTCGCCGTCGGCCACCACGTAGTAATACTCGCAGGTTCGCTTGCTGTCGCGAAACACGGCGACCGCTTCTTCGAGCGAGCGGGCTTCTTCCAGTACGCGCCGCACCAGGAAGGCCATCGGCGTGCCGTCCCAATGGCCCAAGCCGCGCCCGCCCATCTCGCCGACCGAAACGTGTTCGGCGTTCATCCCCGTCACCGAACCGATAAAGCCCGCATAGGTCACGTTGGCAAACGGGATGCGCCCTTCGGGTTCGGCCACGATCAGCACCGCATGCTCTTGCAGCTTCCAATCGGTCGAATAATCGAGAATCCGGCCGTGGTACAGCGTGCCGTCTTTCGTGGCGCTATTCATCAGCGCAAAGCCGCTGCAATGAAACAACTCCGGGATGAAGTTGGCCACGATCACGTCTTCGGCCTCGCACTCGGCGCCGGCGGCCAGGCCCTGCATTTCTTCCAGAAACCGCTGGGGAATGTGCGGCCGCTGGATACCGACGATCATCGAGATCAACTGCTTCGGTTCGAGCTTCAGCCCGAAGAACTCCAACTTGGCGTCCTTGGCTTTGACGTCGAACAGATAACGCATGTTCTCGCGAATGTGCTCCTTGAGCAACTCTCCGTGCTGAAAGCCCATCTCATAGGGCGTGCCCTTGACGTGCAGCACGCGATAGCCGTCGATCTCTTCCAAAAAGCCCTGGCCGCTGCGGGCGATCGTTTCCGCCCGGGCCGAGAGGGCCGCCAGCGAGAGAACCGCGGCGACGCACAGCGTCCATGAAATCCGGCAAACATCTCGAACGGCGGGCATGACGCGCTCCTCGTCGGGCTAAAGGATTCCAAGCGACCCCCAACCTTTGTACCCAGAATATAGCCGAAAGGTTTCAAATCGCCCCAGCCCGGTTTGATCGCCTTCAGAAACGGAAAAGGACTTTGCTACCGAGAGAGCGAGAGAGGCGGTGAAGCGTTTTTTAAAGGAGATAGGGAGATGCCGAGGAGATAGGGGGATGGAAAGTATTGGTTCTTTCCAAGTTTCTCGCGATGTGTTTCCGCGAATTTAGGGGTGATTCATCAAACTTTTTCTTCATCTCCTTCATCTCCTCGGCATCCCCCTATCCCCTTTCCAAAAAGCGTTCCATTGCCATCAATCTCTCCAAGCGGCTCAAGCCCGGGCTACTCCGCCTGATACAGCATCTCGCAGAGCTTGCCCAAGGACTTGCCGACTTGTTCGCGTTCGGCGGCGCTTTTGGCGTGGACGTGATTGACGAACAGCGCAAAGGCCACCTCGCGGCCCTTGGCGGTGGTCAGGTAGCCGGCCAGGGCTTTGCTCGTCAAAAGATGGCCGCCGTTCATGCGGTTCGACCAGAGCAAGGTGCCGGTCTTGGCTTGCACTTTGCCGCGGGCCGGGCAGTCGGGGCCGGCGGCGCGGGCCAGCGTGCCGTCTTGGCCGAGTATCGGCAGCCCCTGGCGATAGACGGCGAAGTCGGGCCGCGTCGACATGTAGCGCAACAGTTGCACGGTGGCTCGCGGCGTGACGTAATCGGCCGGGTCGCCGCCGGCCGCGCCGCCGAAGGAGATCGTATCGACGTCGAGCCCGGCCTTGGCCAGGAATTCGCGCTCGAGCTGCAGTCCTTCGGTCAGCGTGCGCTGGCCGTGCTTGGCCGCCAACAGCAAGGGCAACGTGCTGGCGTGCAGGTTGTGGCTGACCTTCAGCACCAACTTCGCCGATTCGGAAAACGGCGGCGAAGTCAACAACGCCACGCGCTTCATGCCGGCGTAGGCCTCTTTCGCCGGCAGCAGCGCCGGCCGATTCGCCGTCAGCGGCGAGGCGTCGACCGCCACGTCGGCCCGGCGCAAGGCTTCGATCAACAGCGCACGGGCGAACGAAGCCGGATCGTCGACTTCATACGTGCCGACCAGCGGCGCATGGCCGGCGGCAATCTGGCCGCGGACGACCACGCGGCCTGCGCCGGCCGGCGAAACGCGAATCCGGGTCTTGCCGTCGGCGGCGATCGTTTCCGCCCGAGCATCGACGCGGTAACTGTGCGTTTTCGGACGCCATTCCACCTGCGCCGGCTCTCCGACGGCCGACGGCGTGACGAGAAAATCGAGCAAGTTGTCGTTGACCATGATCGGCGTCAGCCGCGAAGGCCCGCTGCCGGTGCCAGAGGCCTGGTCGAACAACCGGTCGTCGATAAGCACCTCGCCCGTAACTTGCCGCACGCCGGCCTCGGCGACCTGGCGTGCCAGCTCTTTGAGCCCGGCGAGCGGATCGGGCTTCGTCAGCTCGCAATGGCCGTCGAAGTCGGCATAGATATGGTCGGAATTCGAGAAGGCGATCCGGCCGTCGTCGCCGGTGCGGCCGCCCAGGCTCAGATCGCCGGAGGCGACGAGAATCAAATCGCCCGCCAGCCGACCGTGGGCGTCGATCTCGCCGCGGGCGTAGACGGGCGTCTCGAAGCGATAGTCGGCGCCCAGGGCATCCAGCGCGGCGCCGACCGAAAACAGCTTCGTCACCGAGGCGGGCGCGAACAGCTTATCGGGGCTGCGGGCATAGAGCACGTCGCCCGTTTTCAAATCGGACGCCAAAATCCCCCAATGGGCTTGTTTAAACGGCGGGCCGTCGATCAACTCTTCGATTCGCTTGGCCAGAGGCTCCGTACCGCGGGCCGATCCGATCTCAAACGCCAGGGGCGAGCAGACAAAACACGACAACAAGACGAACTTTGCGGATCGTGCGAACATTTTCATACTCACTAGACGGCGCCGGATGCGTTGCGGAAAGCAACGGACGTGGACGGCGTCTCTTATTGTCGTAGCCCGACGCGCGGGCTGCAAATGGAATTAAAAAATCGCAAGAATGTGCGTTGAGAGCATTTTTGCGCTTAAAATACAGGTGAGGCAGACCAGACCTCGCTCGGTCATAAGGAGATTAGCCATGCGATGCTTCGCTCTTCGATCAAGTGCGG
>DATKRK010000378.1:0-7529 GCA_035532215.1 Pirellulales bacterium
CATTGGACCAGTCCTCTCGTTGCGGCACTGCCTGAGAAAAAGGATTACCCCCTGATTTCAAAGGTAATCCGCGCCAGACGCGGGCGACTGGTCCAACCATTTTGTCTACAGAATCAACCGCACGAACCCCTACTTACGCCCCGATAGACAGCTCGCGGATCGTGTGCCATACTCGGCGCAGATTAAAGGAGAAAGCCCCGATGACGAGCCGACTTAGGACCCGCGAAGACAGACCGTCGAAGGTCTCTCGCCGCCGTTTCCTGCAAACGGCCGGCGCCGCGTCGGGAATCGCGCTGGGTGTGCGGCCGTTTTCCGCCGACTCGGCCCGTGCTTGGTCCGCCGAAACGCCCGACTCGGCAGAGGTGATCGCCGGCAAGCAATCCGGGCTGATCGTTCACAATGCGAAAACCGCCGAGATCGAGACGCCGCTGGCCATGCTCCGCGAGCAGAGAATCACGCCCAAGGACGTGCTCTTCGTGCGCAGCAATCAGGAACTGGCCGGCACGCGCACGACCGCTGCCGCCGAGGCGGAAGGCTGGACGATCGAATTCGCCGGGCTCGTCGAAACGCCCCGCACGATCGGCATCGACGAGTTGCGCAAATTCGAATCGGTCGAAGTCGAAATGGTGTTGCAATGCTCGGGCAACGGCCGGGCGCTGTACTCGAAAGCGGCCAAGGTCAGCGGCGCGCCGTGGCTGCAAGGGGCGATGGGCAACGTGCGGTTCCGCGGGCCGCGGCTGAAAAGCGTGCTCGACTCGCTGGAATTGAACATCTCGCCCGCGGCGGCCTTTGTCTCGGCCGAAGGCAAGGACGGGCCGGCCATGCCCGACTCGGCCGATTTCGAACATAGCGTGCCGCTGGCCGACGCGCTGGTTCGCGGAATGCTGGCGTTGGAAATGAACGGCGAACCGATTCCCGCCGTTCACGGCGGTCCAGTGCGACTGGTGATGCCGGGCTATTACGGCACGATGAGCATGAAGTGGCTCACGCGGCTGCGGCTCGACGATCGCGAGACGTTCAACCACCATCAGCGGCGCCGCTATCGCACGCCGACGGAACCGATCAAGCCGGGCTCGCCCTTCAAGTACGATTTCGATAACAGCGACGCGAACTGGCGGCTGCGGATCAAGAGCGTGATCTTCGCTCCGCTCGACGGCGAAACGCTCTCGGTCGGTAAGACAACGGTGCGCGGCGTGGCCTTCAACGACGGCTCGGTCAAAATCGACGCGGTCGAAGTCTCGCTCGACGACGGCCGCACCTGGCGCCGCGCCCGGCTCGAAACGCCCAAGAGCCCGTACGCCTGGCATCCCTGGACAGCCGAAATCGACGTCGACCGAGGCACGCACCGCATCCTGGCCCGCGCCGTCGACGCGCTCGGGCGGACCCAACCGCTCGACGGCTCGATCGGCTGGAACCCCGCCGGCTACGGTTGGAACGGCGTGCAGCGAGTGCAGATCAACGTGAGCTGAAAGCGAGATCAGTCGATCGGCGAGCCGGAGGCGTCAGCCTCCGGGTGGCCGCTTGGGCGAGCCAAACGCAAGTTTTCAACCGCCGACAAACCCGGAGGCTGACGCCTCCGGCTCGCCGGTTTTCATCCTCCTCGCAGCAAACCGCTTTTCTAAAGGAGCCTCTCGCCATGCGTTTGTGCCGTTTCCGCCGCAATGGCGCCGTTCAAGTTGGCTTTTACGACAAGGCGCGGATCGTGCCGATCGGCGCCGCCGCGAAAGGTTACTCAGCCGCAACGGGCGAGACGCCCCAACTGCCCGCGGGCGATAACCTGCTCGACTTCTTGCCGCCCGACGGGCAAGCGTTCGCAACCGCGCAAAAGCTGGCCCGTTGGGTTGCCAATCCTCAAAACGCTCTGCCGGCCGAAGCGAGCCTGCCTACGGCCGACGCCGAACTGCTCGTGCCGATTCCGCGGCCGAACAAGCTGTTTCTGCTGGCGGGCAACTATGCCGAGCACGTGATCGAAGGGGGCGGCACGGCGCGCGAGCGCAACGAGACGTTTCCTTATGTCTTCATGAAGCCGCCGACCACCACGCTCACCGATCCCGGCAAACCGGTGCGCATTCCTGCCGTTTCGCCCGGCGCGATCGATTGGGAACTCGAGCTGGCCGTGGTCATCGGCCGCCGCACGAAAGGCGTGCGCGAAGCCAACGCCCTAGGCGCCGTGGCCGGCTACACGGTGATCAACGACATTTCGAATCGCAAGTTCCGCCCGAACCCCAACCGCATCAAGCGCGAGAAGGACGCCTTCTTCGATTGGCTGCACGGCAAGTGGCACGACAGCTTCTGCCCCTGCGGGCCGTGCATCGCGTCGGCCGACTCGATCGCCGACCCGCAAAAGCTGGAAATGACGCTACGTCTGAACGACGAGGTGCGGCAGCACGGCTCGACCGGCCAGCAGATTTTTCCGGTCGCCGCTTTGATCGAATTCATCTCCAGCTTCGTCACGCTCGAACCGGGCGACATCATTTCGACCGGCACGCCCGCCGGCGTCGGCAACACCACCGGCACGTACCTCAAGCCCGGCGACCGGCTCGAAGCCTCGATTGCCTCGATCGGCGTGCTGGTTTCGCCGGTCGAGGCCGAATAACCCGTAGCGAGTTCTCACCCCTGGAGGTCCGGGCGCCCTCGCCCGTTGCTCTGGAGGGACGGGCGCCCTCGCCCGTCGCGAAAAGTCGTGGAGGTCCGGGCGCCCTCGCCCGTCGCGTAAGGCATTCGGCGCCGCACTACGATAGGCTGCCGCCATGAACAAGCCGCCCTTTCAATTCAGCCTGAAGTCTATCTTCGCGGCGACGGCGGGAGCGGCAATCTTGATGGCAATTTCAGCGGCCGTCCCGGCTGGCACGGCCACTGCTTTTGGAACGCTGTTGGCGGCATGGGTCCTGTGCGGAGTCGTTACGCTGATATTCGGATTCGTCGCCTCGACAATTCTCTATCTTGCGTGCCTAATGACGGTCTTTCTCTTCGAGCCCGCCGCCAGACGGCCAACGCTCGTCCAAGTCAAACGCGCCGCTTGGATGCTGACGATCTCCGCCGTTGTTCTCGCCGGGGCGTTCGCTTGCCTCTGCCTTTTCATTCTTTTCATTGACTGAAACGTCACGGCATCGAAAACACCTTCGCCGCTTGTTCGCAATCAGCTCCAGATTTTGCATTCGCGAGGGCAAGCGTTAGGCTGACGGCATGGCCGGTTTCCGTATTCAGTTCAGCCTTGCCGCTTTGCAGTTAACCGTCGCCTCAGTCGCGGTCGTGCTGGCGATTTTTTTAGCGCCGAGCCGGCTGGGGGACGCTTGCTTGGCGATCATGATCGTCTGTCTTTCGGCGTTCTGCCTCGTGGGGATCGCGTACGGGAGCGGCAACGTGCGGCCATTCTGCCTTGGCGCGTCCGTGCCATTAGGACTCGTGCTGCTCTATTTCGGAACGCACCTTGACCAGATATTCGATATGTGGTGGTTCATCACCGTCGAGCGCAGCCGGGCCCTTGAATTCCGCAAGATGCTGGCAACCGCGATCATCGGCGGCATTGTGCTGGGATACCTTTGTGTCGGCTTCCGCCGGCTGCTGCGAGGCAACGATTCCGATTCTCGCCCCGAATGATGCCGGCGGCGGTTGCCGTCGAATTGTATGCCGACTACACCCCGCCCCATGAAAAAACCGCCCTTTCAATTCGGTCTGAAAGCCGTATTACTCGCGATGACGGGCGCCGCCGTGTTGGCGTGGTTCGCAGTTCCAGGTCCCCAGCAGATCGAGGCAGTTGCAGTGCTGGCGGTCCTGGCGGCAGTGGCATTCGCGGCGATCTTGGCGGCGGCCGTGTTGATCGCGTTCGGCTTCAGCCTTGCGATGTTGCTCTATCACGCGATCAGGCTATGCGGTTGGAGGCGTTACCGGGCGAGGGCGCCCCGGGCCTCCAGCCGCCATAACGGGCGAGGGCGCCCGGGCCTCCAGGATTTCGGGCGAGGGCGCCCGGTCCTCCAGAGGCCGTTTGGCCTATAACGCTCGCCTACACGCATCATAACGGCCGTTTCGCGATTCAAACCACCCGAGGTTCGCCGCAACTTGTGCTGCCGCCCGCCGATGCGTCGTTTGCAACTGGCAACATGGGGCGCAAAACCGGCCTTTTTTGGTACACCCACATGGTGCGCCAAAGTACGGTGCGGCTCACGCTTCCCTATCCCCTCGCCTTCCTATCCGGGGCGGCCTTTTCTCATTCGCCAACCCGCCGGAATCCAGCAGCCTGGCGGACTGACCCCGGCGGCTTTGGTCTTAGCGATTGTCGGCCGCCCGTTGAAGCCGATTCGTCACGGTCCAAAGATTTGGCAGTTTGGCAACGTCTTGCGGAGTTCGGCCACCCCATCGTCCGTGACCTTGGTATTGCTTAACACAAGCATTTTCAGGCCCGTCAGCCCTTTCAAATTGGCCAGCCCAGCATCCGTGACGTGAGTTTCGGCGAGGGAAAGCCATTGCAGGCTCGTCAGTCCTTTCAAGTGTGCCAGTCCGGAATCCGTAACCTGAGTACTGGTGAGAAAAAGCCCTTGCAGGCCGGCCAGCGTTTGCAATTGCAGAAGTCCAGCGTCCGTGACCTGGGTATTGATGAACGAAAGCGATTGCAGGCCGGTCAGTCCTTGCAAATGCACCAGCCCAGCGTCCGTGACCTGAGTGGCTCCAAGATCAAGCGATTGCAGGGTTGTCAGCCCTTCCAGAGGGGCCAATCCAGCATCAGTGACCTGCGAGTAGACGAAGCCAACGTTTTCGACATCGTCAAAATAAGCCTGCGGCAGCCAACGTCGCAAAACGGTTTTAGGAAACGACTCGTTCGCTGTTTGACTGTCTATGAAGGTCACTCTTCCACCCAATGCTTCAATGGCAGCAACGGCGCGCCGCCGCCGCTCAAGTGGCACGACCCAAAGGCTCAATGCCACGCAAAGCAGCGAAACAAACACGAGCACCGTTCGCATTGAGAACTGCAGCCAGCGACGTGTCGGTCTGAGTTTCGCAAGGAGGTTCACCATGCCCCTCAGCATGAGGTGAATTGGAGCAACGGGCAAGAGCGAGGTGCGTTAGCCCAGGACTTTCGTCCAGTGAAAATGAAATTCAGACTGACCCACCACCCGTTTTTTCCTTGACGCGGGCGGGAAGCGATAGCAGACTGAAAAAGAGGCCCATTTCGCATCATTTCTCCCGTTCGTCGACGTATGGCCATCCAATTCGTTTGTCCCTACGGCCATCGCTTGAAAGTGCCCGAACACCGGGCGGGCAAAAAGGGCCGCTGCCCGAAGTGCTATCAACGCGTGATTGTGCCGGTGCCGAACCCGTTGCCCAGCGGGAAGGAGAAAAAGCCCTGGAACGCGACGACAGGAGATGGGATTCTGTCGGACGATCAGGATACGCCCGGGTTCTCGGATGACGACATCCTCGACAACCCGTTTCTCGAAAACCTGCTCGAAAAAATCGGCGCGCCGCGGCTGGCCGCCGACAACCCGCCCGAGCATGAACAGCCGCCCGAGCCGATCGAGGCGGAACTCGAACTGCCGCCGGAAATCTTGACGTTCGCCGCGGAAGCGGCGCCGCCAACCGAGCCGCCCCTGCCGCTGACGCCGCCTTCGCCCGACCTCGTCTTCGCTCGCACCGAGCCCGAATCTCCGGCCGTTGGGGCGTTCGAAGATCTCCCCGAAATCGTGATCGGCGCCGCGTCTCAAACTCCTCCGCTCGCGCCGCCGCCTTTGGAGCAGCCGCCGAGCGAAGTTTCCATCGTCCACGCCCCGCCGCCGGTGACTGCGCCGCCGGTGACCGCACCGGCCCCGAATCCGTCGGCGGCAAACTCGTCGCTCGCAACGACGACGTCCCAAGCGGCATCGAGCGTCGCCGTTCCGCGGTGGGTCGCGCGAGCGCGGGCGGAACTGGCCGAGCGGTCGTATCGCCCCAACCCGCAGCAACTCGAAAACGTCTATTGGCTGGCGTTGGTGCTATTGTTCGTGATCGTGTTTACCTCGGCCCCCGCGTTGGGCTTTTTGCGATTGGACGAGGCGCCGCGCTGGGCGCAAGCGATGCTGCTCGTCGCGGGGCTGCAAGCGGCTTACGCCGCCTGGCTGGCGATCGTGCCCGATTGGAGCACGGTGCGGGTCGGCATGTGGCTCTTCGCCGCGTCGGCCTTCGCCTACGCGGCGGCCTCGGGCATGTACGGCATGGCCGGCGGCGGCGAACTGCCGCTGGAGCTGACCGGCTCGCGCACCTCGGCCGCCGGCTGGTGCGGGGCCAATTCGCTGGTCCTCGGCCTGATGAGTTACGCCTGCGGGCAGGTTTGCGCCAACTGGCGCCGGGCGGATTTCATCGCCTATTCGGCATCGCGCCGCGCGGTTTAGGCGGCACGCCGGACTACAGCGTCCCGAAGCGCGTGATGCTGAACGACGTGGCGGCGCTGAACGGCACGATGCCCCACAACCCGTGCGTGAAGACCAGGTCGATCACGTTGTTGGCCACCAGGATGCCGGTCTTGGGAATCAGCACGATGTCGGAATCGTTGAGCCAGATTTCGTCGGCCGGGCAAGGCCGCTTGCCGTAAAGCGGGCCGCGGAGATCGAGCATCGTGGCCATCAGCCGCCAATCGTCGCCGCGGCGGAAGACCACCGTTCTCCAGAGATTGCCGCCGTGGTTCCAACCGCCGGCGATGCTGATGGCCTGCATCACCGTGGTCGGGCCTTCCAATACGTAGCGGCCGGGCAGCCGGACTTCGCCCAGCACGTAAACGTATCGCGGCGCCCGCGTGGCCAGCACGGGCGTGATCTCGATGCCTTCGACCTCGGCGGCATAACGCTCGTCGAGCTCGCGCTTCAACTCGTTGAGCGACAAACCTTGGGCCGGGACCGAACCGACGGCCGGCAATTGAATGGTGCCTTCCGGCGTGACCCTGGCTCGCCGCGACTGGCCGCCGAAACCGAAGCGGCTGTCGACCGTGGCGCGCAGGTCTTCGAGCTGCGTGTTGACGCGCAACGGCGTGATGGTGACGGCCGGCGACTTGTAAAACTTCTGATACAGCTTCTCGACCTCTTCGCGCAACTGGGGCACCGTGCGGTGCGTGGCTTTCACCTGGCCCAACAAGGGCAATGTGATCGTGCCGTCGGGCTGCACGATCAACTCGCGATTGAGCAGCTCGTCGCTCAGCGACTCGACCCGAATCTCGTCGCCCACGTTCAATTGATACGGCTTCGACGTCTCTTCGCGCGTCAGGCGGTAGACGAACTCCAACTCGTCGTCGACGCGCAGCCGGTACTCGGGCACGTGGGCCAGACGTTCGTGCCCGACGTATTCGCCTTGGGCGTAGCGCTGCCAGGCAATCGGCCGCGCGGCCTGCCAGCCGAGTTCGCCGCACTCGGCCGTTGCGCAATCGAGCCCCGCGATCGGATACGGCGCCGCGGGCCCCAGGGCCTGGCAAAGCTCGATCTGGCTGGCGGAGTCGTAACGGGCGATGGAGATGTCCGCCAGTCCGTGGGGCGGCCTTCCAGGCCGTCGGCTATTGACGGCCTGGAAGG
>DATKRK010000379.1:0-16143 GCA_035532215.1 Pirellulales bacterium
ATCAACCTGAGTGCGACCCACGTTCGTTTCGTCCAATCCACAGGAACCTCCTAACCGGAGAGCCGTATGCGGGAAAACCGCCCGTACGGTTCGGAGGGAGGGGGAGCCGAACTCAATCGGCTCTCCCTACCCCTATCGACCTACGCACGTCTCATTCTTAACCGGGCAAATATAAGAGAGCAAAACGGGCGCCAACCCCGTTCGCTTGTCCTTAACGCAATCCAGGACGCAAGTTAGCGCTCATCCTGGCGTCGGCCAGCCCGGCGGCGAGTCGAAAGTTTCGCCATCGCTGGCGAAAAAAACGCCGTCGCTGCCTGCGGCGAAAACGTAGATGCGGCATCCCTGCCGCATGCCTAAAAGCGGCAAGGATGCCGCTTCTACTGCGAAAAACGGTGGCATTCGCCTGCCGGCTGACTTACATTAGGAGCCGCCGATGCGTTCGGCATCGGCTCCTCGGCCAGCCTTCCTACTTTGCGAGAATCTGCTCCATGAAACGCCTCACCGCGTCGCATTTCCGCCGTTCATCGTTCTGCAAACCACGGCTTCGCAACCCAATGCTCTGGCTGACGGCCGTCCTCGCGATAGCGGCGGCCTCCATGATCGCCAGGGCCGAGGCGCCGCGCGTGCTGCCCCCCGGCGAAAAGCCCAAAGACAAGCGACTGGAGCCGCTCAAGGATCTCAACGGCTATTTCCCCTTCAAGCCGAGCGCCACGCCCGAAGAGTGGGCGAAGCGATCCGAGCGCGTGCGCCGTCAGACCCAAGTGGCCACCGGGCTGTGGCCCACGCCTGCCAAGACGCCGCTCAATGCCGTCATCCACGGCAAGGTCGATCGGCCCGAGTACACGGTCGAAAAGGTCTATCTGGAAAGCTATCCGGGCTTTTACGTTACCGGCAATCTCTATCGGCCCAAGGGCCGCAACGGCAAGTTGCCGGGCGTGCTCTGCCCGCACGGGCATTGGGCGAACGGCCGCTTCTACGACGCCGGCTTGCCGGCGGCCCGGCAACAGATCGTTGGGGGCGCCGAGCGTTTCGAGAACTGCGGCCGCTTCCCATTGCAAGCCCGCGCGATGCAACTGGCCCGGATGGGCTGCGTCGTGTTTCACTACGACATGGTCGGCCGCGCCGACAGCCAACAAATCTCGGGCGACGTGGCGCATGGCTACGGCAAGCCGCGGCCAGCGATGGAAGGGCCGGAGAACTGGGGCTTTTTCAGCCCGCAAGCCGAACTGCGGCTGCAAAACATCATGGGCTTGCAGACTTACGACTCGGTGCGGGCGCTCGACTGGCTTTGCAGCTTGCCCGAGGTCGATCCCGCGCGAATCGGCGTGACGGGGGCCAGCGGCGGCGGCACGCAGACGTTTCTCCTGGGCGCGGTCGATCCGCGTCCGGCCGTCGCCTTCCCGGCCGTGATGGTCTCGACCGCGATGCAAGGCGGCTGCACCTGCGAAAACTGCGATTATCTGCGCGTCGACACCGGCAACATCGAGTTGGCCGCGCTGTTCGCCCCCAAGCCGCTGGGCATGACCGGGGCCAACGATTGGACCAAGGAAATCGCCACGAAGGGTCTGCCCGAACTCCAGCAGCATTACAAAATGCTCGGCGCCGAGGGCAAAGTGCAGGCATTTCCGTTCCTGCACTTTCCGCACAACTACAACTACGTCAGCCGCGCGGCCATGTACGGCTGGTTCAACAAGTATCTGAACCTGGGCCTGGAAGACCCGGTCATCGAAGAAGATTTCCAGCCGCTGTCGGTTGCGGAAATGAGCGTCTGGGACGACGCGCACCCCAAGCCTGCCGCGGGCGACGATTTCGAACGCGGCTTGAGCCGGCGCATCGCCGCCGATTCCGACAAGCAAATCGCCGAACTGGCGCCCAAAGACGCCGCATCGCTGGCCAAGTATCGCGAGATCGTCGGCGGCGCGTTCGACGTGCTGCTCGGCCACGGCTTGCCGGCCTCGGACGCCGTCGAGTTCGAAAAGACGCAGGAAAACGATCGCGGCGACTACCTGGAGTTCGCCGGCCTGCTGCGCAACGCCGAACATGGCCAGGAATTGCCGGCCCTCTTCTTGCAACCGAAGGCTTGGAACAAGCAGGTCGTGATCTGGGTCGACGCGGCGGGCAAAGCGGGTTTGTACGGGACCGACGGCGCCTTGAAGGCCGAAGTGAACAAACTGCTGGCCGGCGGCACGGCGCTGGCCGCTTGCGACCTGCTCTATCAGGGCGAATTTCTCGCCGCCGGCGAAGGCCCGGTGAAGAATCGCAAGGTACACACCGATCGGCAATTCGCCGGCTTCACCTACGGCTATAATCATCCGCTGTTCGCCCAGCGAGTTCATGATTTGCTGAGCCTGATCTCGTTCGTCAAACACAACGAGCAGAAGCCCGAGCGAATCGACCTGCTCGGCCTGGGCGGAGCCGGCGCCTGGACGGCGGCGGCCTGCGTTCAGGCGGGCGACGCCGTGCAGAAGGCGGCAGTCGATACGGAGGGCTTTCGCTTCGCCAAGCTCAGCAGCTTCGACGACGCCGACTTCCTGCCGGGCAGCGTCAAGTACGGCGATTTGCCGGCCCTGCTGGCCCTGGCCGCGCCGCACGCGTTGTGGCTGGCGGGCGAAGGGGCCGAAACGCCTGCCCTCGTGAAAGCCGCCTACGCGGCGTCAGGACGCCCGGACGACGTTCAAGCGTATCACGGCAACCCGGCCGAAGCCGCGGCTGCCGCGGTCGATTGGCTGCTCAAGAAGTAGCGGATCGGGTTGTCATGGGATGTCGAAGTCGAAAGCCTCCGCGTCTCCCGCGACGATGGTGATGGTGGTCTTGCTGTTGGAATTGAACTCGGGAGGAATTCGCTCCTCCTTGGGCGTGGCAAGCGCCCCTGGCTGCTCGTTGGCCGTCGCGGCGCCGGCGGAGAAGATCATCACCTGATACTCGCCGGGCGGCAGCCCTCGATTCCGCGGAATCGCATAGACGCCCTTGGCGATCGGCGCCCCGCTGGCCAGCGCGTTGCCCGAATGCGCCCGAGGCATGAATTGGATCATGCCTTCGTCCAACGGAGCGCCCTGAAACGTGACTTTGCCCTCGACCGCCTGGCGACCCAAAGGATCCTTGGCGCCGCAGCCCAGCAGCAGCAGCGCCGGCACGAGCAGCAGCCCTAAACGCAGGAGAAGCAATCTAGTAACTCCCATTGGCTTCCCCTCCGTGGCTCGTGCCGAGCGCCCGCCAGATATACAAATTGATGGTTTCGTTGATAAACTGCACCGAACCGTCGCACATGGCGGATTGCACCCCGCCGACGTGCTGGCTTCGCGAAGCAAGCATGGCGGGTTGCGCCGTGGTGGGCGAGGTACACGGCAGATTCAATTCCGGCCGGTTGACGCAATTCTGAAAGGGCGTGTCGGGAAGATAGCTGTTGGGCGGCAGATAGGTCGTGAATCCGGCGGCGCCGCCCCACCAACTGAAGCCTCGCAGATCGCTGCCGACGGCTTGCAGCATTTCCGAGACCATCAACGTGTTGCTGAGGCCGTCGCGGATATCGCTGAACTTGTACGCGTTGGCGGCCGACGGATTCGCATTGTTGTACTCGTTGATCTGCCCCTCGCCCGGCGCCGAGCCCGAAATGTCGAACGGAGCGCCGTTGAAAACCACCCCGTTCAGGTTCGCTTGCGCCAGCAGGGTGGTGTTGCCGAAGTTGGCGGCGTAGTTGTGCGAGGTGACTGGAAAACCGGAGCCGAAGGGAACGTTCGGCGTATCGCTGGGACACATATAAATGCTGAGTTGCGTGCTCGTCACGGGCAAGTTGATTGCGTTGCCGTAGCGGGCGTTGTCCACCGGAACCCCGTACTTGTTGTTGTCGTCGTAGCGGCCGCGAAGGTTGGTTTGTTCGACGTAGGGCAGCAATCCGACAAGCCAGGTGCCCCAGCAGCACGAGTAGGCGCCGACCGGCAACGAGCGGTAGATGTCGTGATAGTTCTGCATGCCGATGCCCATCTGCTTCAGATTGTTGTTGCACTGGGTGCGCCGGGCCGCCTCGCGAGCGGCTTGAACGGCGGGCAGTAACAGGGCGACCAAGATGCCGATGATCGCAATCACGACGAGCAATTCGACGAGGGTAAAACCTTGGCGACGAATCACGCGCCCGCAACGGGGCGCGTCCTGCCGCGAACTCGGTCCAAACATGAACCACCTCTCTAAGGCAAAACGCGAAACGGAGGGAAATGCCGGAGCGAGCGTGGCAGGCGCGCTGCGGCGAAACGAAAAATCGGCGGGTCAACGAGCCTGTTCCAGAGCAGCGTCAGGCAAATCGGCGGGGCCCCAGCCGGACGCGGATGCTTTCGTTACACAACGCGGCGCCGTCGTCAGTTACCTTCCGGACGACCGTGCCGCGCCCACTTCCGCCTAAAAGAAATCGAGCGGCTCTATTTCGAATTCGACCTCGCCGAACGCCGCAGCGCTTGTTCGCGACGGCTAGCATTGGGCGCCGCCAGATGAATCCAGCGGGCAACCAGTCGTTCCAACTCCTCGTCCAGCCAGGACTCGAAAGGAGCGTACACGCTCGCGTCAGCAATGGGGATGCCAAACTGTTCGTCGTGCTTTCGGGCACGTTGCACGTGGTCAGAGGATGCGGGACTCATGGTTGCTTTTCCCCCAAAGTTTTTGGCCGCCACGACTCATGGTACTTGCTGGCAGACGGCGCCACTTACTGTTTTTCTTCAAATGCGAACCGCGTGCCAACTAGTGTTTATACGCAAGATGCCAATCGATCGCCCAAGGTTCGTATGAAAAACCCGCGGGATGCGACGTTGGGCGCAAACGCTGGAAGTCGGATCGCACCTTAGCCTTAGCGTTGCCAAAAAGAAACGCGACGACAAAAGGCAACGCCAAACCGGCTTGGAAGCGAGCACAGCAAGCGTGCTCTACGGCGCGCTTCGGCGCGCACGACATGCCCAAAAAACCCCCAGCCCATGAATAGAAGAAAAGCAATCGGACTCGAACGCACTATAAGCGCCTTCGCCGCCATGAGTTATACCGCACGCGGGCGGCAACGAGACGCTTGGGCGGCATGTGGGGCGGCCTTCCAGGCCGTCAATGGCCGGCGGCCTGGAAGGCCGCCCCACGACCAACGCACGTCTCATTCTTAACCGGGCAGAGTGTAGCAGACCAGCGCCGCGGATTCCTTTTCGGGCGGCTTGGCAGCTTGGGCGTCTTGCGTCGATCTTGTCCAGTTTCCAAAAAGCTCCTATAATCCCGCCCGCGTTTTTTTCCGGATCCAATGAACCTCGCGGCAAGAGCACTCGTATCGAGCAGAGTCGGCAAGGTTGCCCTAAGCCAACGAGTGCCGTGCAAGTCCGTCAGGACGTTGATTTCGGACAACGCTCTCCACCGCTCGAACTGGCGTACCAGGCAGCGAACGAGGCGTTCGTCAAAGGCGTTATAGCTCTTAGCGACCTCGGTTTACGGCACAAGACCTAGCTTAAAGGATTGGTTCATTCGGCGGCGTGAGAAGAGTCGATGAAGCGTGTGCAACGGTTTCCGAGCCCGCGAGGTCGACTCCCAAGACACGGAATGCGGCGCCGGCGAGTGCGTGAAGTATAGTTCTTGGACGGAGAATGTTGGCAAGCGGAGCGTGTTAGCTCAATGAGGTTCAGTCGGCCGCGAATCTAGTCTCTAGGGCCCTTTCGGGCCTGGCCGCGGGAACAGCCGAGCTAAAGCCGCCCAACGTCGTTCGTTCGCATCATCCGGCTAAGTTTCTAGCCTGGGAGAAAGTGACATGCAGATCTACGGTCCCGCGCAATTACATGGCCCACAATCCATCAGCGCTCCCCATGCCCGCGCCGGCGGCGCCACGCAAGTCGCGTCGCCCGCGCACGGCCCCGACGAAGTGCAAATTTCCGATGCCGCCCGGCTGGTCGACCAGGTCAAGGGGTTGCCCGACATTCGGCAAGACCGGGTGAACTCGATTCGCGCTCAAATCGCTGCCGGCACGTACGAGACGGCCGACAAGCTCGGCGCGGCGCTCGACCGGGTATTGAACGAGCTGGCCTAAGTCCTTCAGGGGCAAGGCTTGCGGTCCGCTGTCTGTGTGGGCAAGGGGCGCCGGCAGGGTTGCCCCGCGGACGAAAGGATTTAGAATTGGCAGGGCGTCCGGCGCTCGTTTCGCAGCGCCGCGTCCATTTCGAAATCCGCCGAGCCGCTGTCACGATTCCATGTCGCACGATTTTTCGCTTGTGTCCGTCGAGGTCGCGCTGTCGCCGCTGGAGCGGTTCGAAGAGTTCGTCCAGAGCCGAGGCAAGCGCCGCTCGTCGCAGCGGCGGGTGATCGTCGAGCAGGTCTTCAGCCGCCACGACCACTTCGACGCCGACGACCTGCTCGAGCAACTCCGTGAGGTGGCGCTCGACCGCAAGGTGAGCCGGGCCACGGTCTACCGCACGTTGACCGAACTGGTCGAATCCGGCTTGCTGCGCGAGATGGACCTCAAGGGCCGCAAGGTCTACGAGCACGACTACGGCTATCCCCAGCACGATCATCTGCACTGCCAGAAGTGCGACAAGCTGATCGAGTTCAGCAGCGACGAAATCAAAGAGATCCGCGACGCCGTGGCCCGCGAACATCAATTTCGCGTGTTCGGGCACCGGCTGATCATCAACGGCATCTGCGCCGAGTGCAACCGCGCCAAACGCCGCACCCGCCCGCTCGATCTGATCTAAACGCGTTCCGCAGGGCGTCTGGCGATTTTCAAGGGAGTTTAGCCACGGATGGAACACGGATCGAACACGGAAACGATTTAGCAATTAGAAAACCATTCGTTTGAACTCCACTTTCGTTCGGCCGGAGTTGATGAGCAGGCCGACCTTGATGCCCGTGGCCTTGAGTTCGTTGAGCAGTTGAGGCTCGTCGTCCGCGAGATAGGATTTCGGACTTTCAGTTCTACGAGCACAAGGCCGTTCACCCACAGATCGGCTTTGTAGAAGCCGACCTCAACTCCCTTGTAGTTGACGCGGATTTCGGCCTCAATCTCGGCCGTTAAGCCACGCGCTCGAAGTTCAACCTGCATGGCCCGCTGATAAACTTTTTCTAAGAAGCCATATCCAAGGACGTTGTAGACCTCAAACGCGGCGCCGATGATCTCCTCGGTAATGTCCCCGTGGTGAAGTTCCATGTCGCCTCATCCGTGTTTGATCCGTGTTTCATCCGTGGCTCACGTCCGTAGTCGGCTGCCAAGCTCTTATACGCGCAGCTCGGCTTCGCCTTCCAGCGCCTTTGCGTGCCGTTGGCGGAGCGGGTCGACCACGTCGCGCACGAACTCGTCGACCTGCTCGGGCGCCCGGCCGACGAAGCGGGCGGGATCGAGCGTGGCGGCCAGATCGATCCGTTTGAACGCGGCGTCGCCTTGCAGTCGCTCGATCAAATCGTTCAGTCCGCCGGCCTGCTTCACCACGGCGGCCGCCGCCAGGCTGTGTTGGCGGATGCGTTCGTGCAGCGTCTGCCGGTCGCCCCCTTGAGCCACCGCGGCCATCAGGATGTTTTCGGTGGCCATGAACGGCAATTCGGCTTGCAGATGCTTGGCGATCACGCGCGGATAAACCACCATTCCCGCGGCGATGTTCTGATAAATCAGCAACATGGCGTCGACCGCCAAGAAGGCCTGGGGCAAAGTCAGCCGGCGATTGGAACTGTCGTCGAGCGTGCGTTCGAGCCACTGCGAGGCCAGCGTCTGGGCCGCGCTCGATTCCAGGCTCATCACGAACCGCGCCAGGCCGCAGATGCGTTCGGCCCGCATCGGGTTGCGCTTGTAGGCCATCGCCGACGAGCCGATTTGCGATTCCTCGAACGGCTCTTCCAACTCCTTCATGCTCTGCAACAGCCGCAAGTCGGTGGCCGCCTTATGAGCGCTTTGCGCAATGCCCGACAGTGCCGCCAGCACTTGCGAATCGACCTTGCGTGAATAGGTCTGGCCGGTGACCGCGTAGCTCGACTCGAAGCCCATCTTGCGGCTCACCAGCTCGTCGAGCCGGCGGACTTTGTCGTGATCGCCTTCGAAGAGTTGCAAAAAGCTGGCTTGCGTGCCGGTCGTGCCCTTGGCGCCGCGCGCTCGCAAGGCGGCCAGCCGCCGCTCGACTTCGTCCAGATCTTGCACCAGATCGTAAATCCACAGGCAGATCCGCTTGCCGACCGTCGTCGGCTGCGCGGGCTGCAAATGCGTGAATCCCAGACACGCCAGGGCCCGATGCCGGGCCGCGAACGTGGCCAGCCGATCGATGACCCGCACCAGCTTGTCGCGGATCAGCTCGAGTGATTCGCGGATCAGCAGCAAATCGGTGTTGTCGGTCACGTAACAACTGGTGGCGCCCAGGTGGATGATGCCGCGGGCCAGCGGGCAAACGTCGCCGTAGGCGTGAACGTGGGCCATCACGTCGTGCCGCAGCTTCCGCTCGTAGCGGGCGGCGGCTTGCCAATCGATGTCTTCGACGTGCGCCTTGAGTTCGGCGATCTGTTCGGCCGTGATCGGCAACCCGAGTTCGGCCTCGGCCTCGGCCAGCGCGATCCACAACCGCCGCCAGGTCTGAAACTTGCGTTCGGGGCCCCACAGCCGGCTCATCTCTTGCGAGGCGTATCGGGCGATCAGCGGATTGTCGTAAAGTTCGTGGTGGTCGGGCATAAGGCTGCGTCGGCTTCGGGCGGCAAAGACGCTATCATACCCCTCGGCGGCGTTTGCCGCCAACGTTTGGCCGAGTTACCATGACAGCGTCGGCCGGCTGGGCCGACGGTTCGTCTACCTGAGGAGTGATCTCATGTTCTGGCGCAGAGGATCGATCATTGCGGCATTGGCGTTTGCGCTGGCGGCATTCGCCGGCACGAGCGAGGCTCGAGTCATCAAATCGCCCGCGGACCTCAATTGCGGGCCGCGCGTCGTCAGCTACGACGTGAAGAAGGATCAGTTCATGCACCAAGAGAGCGTACTCTCGCGCCCGTGGCGGCGGCCCGGCGGCGACATTTCATATTCTGGTTCACGGTTGAAGCAGTATCAGTTCATCGGCAAGCCCGGCCGCGGCGGCATTTACGACGCGCTGCAGGAGAACTACGACGACTTGAAGCTCGCCCCCAAGCGGTACGAATATCGCGGCCATCACTAGATTTCAGTGGCCGCATATGGTATCGGGAAGGCCAAGGAGTCAGTGAACGCCTCAAAAGCGGCGCGACATGACCGCGAGCGGAGTAGTTTGACGGCGGCGTGTACTCGTCCCATTGCATGACGCTCTCCATATTGATCGCAATGTCGATATGAAAACTCAATGAGAATCGACCGGCTTGAACTGCGCAACTTCAAGAAATTCGCCGAGGAGACATTTGAGTTTCCCCGCGCCGTCAATGCCTCGCACGACGGGTCGTTTCACGTCCTAATCGGCGAGAATGGCTCGGGAAAGACGAGCGTTTTGGACGCTTTGGCGGTGGCGCTAGGCGTATGGTTGATTAAATCGCCCGATTCCTCGCTCGCCAACAGTCGTCGGCCGCTTCTGCCTGCGGAGAAGAGATTGGAATTAGTTCGATTGGGCGATCGCAGTCTATTTCAAGAAGCTCCTGGGTACGTTTCCGTCAAGGCTTTCGGGCGAATTGAAGACCATGACAACGTGTCGTGGGAACAACGAATCGGAGAAGGCAAAAAACGCGCAAGTAATACGGAATCGAAGGAAGCGATGGAAATCGTTCAGCTTGCGTATGCACGCGCCCAAGCGGCCGAGCACGTACTGCTGCCCATCATCGCATACTATGGAGCGGGTCGAGCGTGGATGCCACACCACGAGCGAAGCAAGGCAATGGCGAAGTCAAATGGCCCCGCCCGACGATGGGGTGCATTTTACGACTGTCTCAACGAGCGGATTCGACTGAGTGACTTGGCAGGCTGGTTTCAGAATGAGGCGATTGCGAAGGGAAACCGCGGCGGCGCAAACCGCCCCGGTTTCGAAATCGTGCGGCGAGCCGTGTTGCGGTCGACTCCAGGAGCGGACGACGTTTGGTATGACGGCGACCGCAAGGAAATCGTCTTGTCGATCGACTCCAATCCCCAACCGCTTTCCAACTTGAGCGCGGGGCAAAGGACGATGCTCGCCATGGTGGCGGACATCGCCATCAAGGCAGTGACGCAGAACAATTTTCTCGTGCCGCCGGAGAATCTGACGGCCGAGGACGAACCCCTGCCTCGCGTCCTGCTTCAAACTCCCGGCGTGGTGCTGATCGACGAGTTGGACGTCCATTTGCATCCCAAGTGGCAGCGCGGAGTCGTCGATAATCTCCGCAGCTTGTTTCCCCGGATTCAATTCATAGGCTCCACGCATTCTCCTTTCATCGTCCAATCGCTACGCGAGGAGGAATTGATCAATTTGCAAGGTCAATCAGTTCCCGAGCTAGGCAATCTGAGCGTCGAAGCCATTGCTCAGGGGTTGATGGGCGTGGACCGCCCTGATGTGAGCGAGCGGTATCAACACATGGTTGACGCGGCCAAGAACTATTTGCTGACCTTGGAAGAGGCGGCGATCGCTCCGAACATCAAGCTTGCTGAATACGAGCAAAGGCTGGCTGCAGGCATCGCCCCCTATGCAGATAATCCGGCATTCCAAGCGTTTTTGGAACTCAAGCACGCCGCTAAGTTGGGCGGAAACGGGGCGCCTGATGGTCTCTCCGCGAAGCCAGGAGAAACCTGAAATGCGGCCTGTGCTGCGCGGCCCCAGCCCGCAAGCGGTCGACTTCGACGACTATCGTGATGCGTTCGCGGAACTAGCATCTCGAATTGGCATGTTCTGCTCGTACTGCGAGCGCCGGATCGCCACAAACCTTGCGGTCGAGCATATCCAGCCAAAAGGATTGCCCGCTTATGAAAACTTGAAGGGGCGCTGGGAAAACTTCCTGCTTGGATGCGTCAATTGCAATTCCACGAAAGGCCAAAAGGACGTCGTGTTGTCGAATGTGCTTCTTCCCAATCGTGATAACACTGCCGCCGCATACACTTATTCCATGGATGGAAAGGTCAACGTTGAGGCCGGTCTGACGGATGCGCAAAAACAAATGGCGAATCGAACGCTCGCGCTTACCGGCTTGGACAAACCCGTCAACGAAGTGCTTGATTCCAATGGAAGGTTAGTTGCACTTGACCGCGTGGCGCAGCGGATGGAAATCTGGTTGATGGCCCAAGACAGCAAAAATGACTTAAAACTTCACACGAATGACGCGTTCCGTCGTCAGATCGCCAAGACGGCGAAGGAGTCAGGGTTTTTCAGCATCTGGATGACGGCCTTCGAGGACGATGTCTCCATGCGCAAACTGCTGATTCTAGAGTTTGCGGGAACGGCGTCCGATTGTTTTGATCCCGATACGACGAAAACGGTCAGCCCGCGTCCGGCGAACGGGCTATCGGATGGAAGCAAGATTTGAGCCCGCAGGGCGCCGCTACATATTCGTCCTGTCGTCCGCGCCGCCGGGATCGACCAAGGCGTCGAGGGCCGCGGACAACAGCGCGTCGTGCTCGCGGGTTTCGGCGTACACGCGACAGATGCGGTAGCTGAGCGGAATCTGCCGGAACAGCTCGCTGGCCGAAAGCTCGCGGATTTCGCCCGTGGCCGAGTCGAAGAGATAATTCTGGCCGCCGCTCGGCCCTCGCGTGCCGGGCCGGTGGACGTGCCGCGCCAGATCGACGCGCAACGGCAGTTCGGCCAGCGCCGCGGGCAATTTCGCCCGCAAGGCTCGCTCGACGAATTCCCCCTGGCTGAAGATGCTGCTCGACTCGGCCGCCTGCGGCGAAAAGAACAGCGTCCGCTCGCAGGCCATCCGCCAGCGGACTTGGCGGCCGACGAACCGCCGCCAGCGGCGCCCCAACTCGCGCTGTGCGGAATCCTCGCTTTCGGCCCACCGCGGCGCGTCGATCAACAGCGACCATTCGGTAAACCGCAGGTAATCCTCGAGCCGTTCGAGCGGATTGCCGGGAAACAGATGCGGCTTGCTGTCGGCGAACAACTCGGCCAGTTCCAGGTCGATGGCCCGCACCGTGCGATGAAAATAGATCGAGCGGAACAACTCCGCCCGCACGCCGATAAACCGCACCAGGGCCGACAAGCCGCGGGCGTGAATCGTCAGCCCGCGTTCGCTGAAGAAGCTGTAGTGCAACAGCCGTTCCAGGTCGAAGGCCCGGCCGCTGAAGCCCGACATATAAGCGTCGCGGAGCACGAAATCCATGTTGTCGATCGTGTACAGTCCGCAGAACAAACTGCGCAAATGGCGCAGCCAGCGCGGCGCGGCGCCGTCGTCGCCGGCTTTCGGGCGCGCGATCAGAAAGGCGATTTGCTCGGGGTCGATCTGCTCGCTCTCGGCGAGGCGGCCCTGAGGATTGCGCCGCACGCGCCGCAACAGTTCGCCCAACTCCTGGCGAATGATCGCTCCGCCCAGCGTTTCGTGCGTCAGGCCAAAGCCGGCCAGGAAGTGCTCGTCGAAGAAATGCCCGAACGGGCCATGTCCGACGTCGTGCAGCAAGCCGGCCAGCCGCAGCAGCGATTCGACCAAGGCCCGGCTGGGAACGTCGGGACAGGCTTCGGCCAGGCTCTCGTACAACGCGGCCGTCGCCCGGCTGGCCAGGTGCATCACGCCCAGCACGTGCTGAAAGCGCGTGTGCTCGGCCGAGGGAAACACCCACCAGGCCGTTTGCAACTGGTGAATCTGCCGCAGCCGCTGCACCCAGGCGTGATCGATCACGTCGCGTTCAGTCGTTTCGCCGTCGCGGGCGCCGCCGGGCGAGGTGAAGGCGATATAGCCGTGAACCGGGTCGTGGCTCAAGCCTTCGAGCTGAAAGTCTTTCATGCCGCTCACTCTTCGCCCGGCACGGTGAGCGGCTGGCCGTTGTGCTCGGGACCGAGCGAGAGCAAGAAGGGCGCCGCCCGCTTGGCCCACTCCTCGGGCTTGGGATACGCCTTGGCGCTGGGGCCGAAGCAACTGCGGAGCATTTCGGTGTCGATGATGCCCGGATTCAGCGGGACCGCGGCCATGCCCGAGGGCAGTTCGTCGGCCAAGGCCCGCGACAGACCCTCGATGGCCCACTTGGTCGTGCAGTAGGGCGCCACTTCGGGCGACGTGGAGCGGCCCCAGCCGGAACTGAAATTGACGATCACGCCGCTGTCGCGCGCCAGCATCGGCGGCAAAAAGTGCCGGATCACGTTGACCACCCCCGCGATATTGATGCCGATCAGTTCGTCGAACTCCTCGGCCGTGATCTCCCAAAGCGGCGCGTTGCGGTTGACCACGGCCGCGTTGTTGATGAGCAAGTCGGGCACGAAGCCCGCCGCCGCGGCCTTGGCCGCCCAGGCTTGCACTTCGGCGTCGCGGCTGACGTCGACCTGTTGGAAATCGTGCGGCGCCGGAAACCGCCGCCGCAACTCCTCGACGGCTTGTGCGTTGCGGGCGCAGCCCCAGACGCAATGCCCGCGAGCGATGAAGCCTTCGACCATCGCGCGGCCGAGTCCCCGGCTGACTCCGGTAATCAGGATGTTCTTCGTCTTCTGCGGCGGCACGTGGCGGCTCCTCACCGGCGATTGCGATGGTCTCGCGGTGGCGGTCGATCATGGGCGGCAGCGCACGCTGCCCAATGTCGCATGAGCGAAGGCCAGGCTTGAAAAGGGATTATAGCGGACGCAATCCGCGTCGCCATTTCTCGCCCCGCCGTTGGCCCGCGCCGGGCCTAGGGAGATCCGGGCGCCCCCGCCCGGCGCGAATGGAGATCCGGGCGCCCTCGCCCGGCGCGAATGGAGGGCCGGGCGCCCTCGCCCGGCGCCCGCGCTTTGGCGGGCGAGGGCGCCCGCCCCTCCGTCTTTTGCACTTTGGCGGGCGAGCCGGAGGCGTCAGCGGGCGAGCCGGAGGCGTCAGCCTCCGTGTCAAACCGCAACGCACCCGGAGGCTAACGCCTCCGGCTCGCCGATTTCTTCGGTCCGGCGCTCGCCGAAGAAAATCTTGCGGCGCTTTCTCAGATGCCCAGCAGTTGCAGCAACTCGTCCTGGCGGCGGTAATCGCCGAGGATCACGTCGGCGCCGGCGCGCAACAGGCGATTGCGCTTCCAGGCGTTCACGCCTTGCCGGGTTTCTTCTTCGCTGGCCACGCCGATCGCCACGCCGCCGACGCGGCGCGTCTCTTCGATCTCGACATAGCCGTCGCCAAACGCGACCAATTCGTGGCCGGCCACGCCCGTGTCGGCAATGATCCGCTCGATAATCATCGCCTTGGAGAAGGCCTGATGATTGTCGAGCGCCCCGTAGACGTGCGGGCCGAAGAAACGATCGAGTTCCAAGGCCCTCAGCTCGTCCTGGACGTATTTCAAATCGGTGCCCGAGGCGAGATACAACGTCAGGCCGCGGTTCGTCAGTTGCTCCAGCAACCGGTGCGAGCCGGGCACGGTCAGCTCTTCGGGCTGGATCTCGCCTTGTTTCAAGCCGGCCACGCGCTGACCGATCTGGGCCCAGAGCAAATCGTGATACTGGTGCTTGTACTCCAGCGGCTCGCGCGGCGCGCCGCCGCGGGCTTCGACCTCTTCGGCCAACTGCATCATCTGAAAGATGGTTTGCTTGCCGTTGAGCCGCATCACGTACTCTTCGACGTGGGCGGACAACTGCTCGCGCGGCTCGGCCGTGCCGGTGGCGGCCAGCACGTCGACCATCATCGGGATCATCACCTGCTGCCAGTTCCGCCGGATCAGCGACAGCGTGCCGTCGAAATCGAACAGCGCCGCCTTGAACTGGCCGCGGGGAAAATCGGAGCGGATGACTTCAATCGGTTCGAGGCACTGCATGGCGGCGAAAGGTAGGCAGTAGGCGGTAGGTGGGGAGGGGTCGGGGAAAGCGATCTCGGATGCGAGACGCTACTGGGCCGGCGTGCTGACGGCGGCGTCTCGTCCGATCTCGGTATGCCGCCTACCGTCTACCGCCTACCTCTTCACACTCCCATCAAATGTTCCAGGATATATAGTTCCAGCCCTTCGTAGTCGCGGGCTTGGCGGAAGGCTTCAATCTTGGCGTTGTCGACGGCGCGGGCGGCCTTGAGCAGGTGGTTGAACATCTTCAGGCTGTTGGCCAGGTGCTTGGTTTCGTCGGCCTGCTTGGTGGTCCGCATGGCCTTGATGTCGAGCCCGACCACGCCGATGTCGTAATAACTGGCCCGGTCGAGCACCCAGACCTGGTTGAAAGCCCGCCGCAAATCGGCGCCGCCGAACGTCTTGTCTTGATCGTACTTCAAACCGTTCTGGTCGTTGAGGTGCACGCCCCACAATTTGCCGTGCCAGAGGGCATAGGCCATGTCATCGGCCGGATCGAGCCCGGCCAGAATGCTGTGGGCGCTTTCGATCAACACGCCCACGCGCGCCGGATCCGACGTGCGATAGCAGAGGCCCATGAAGTGGCCGACCGTCGGGCAGTAAGCCTGGTCCATCGGTTCGTTGGGCTTCATCTCCCCGACGATGCGGATCTTGGGGTCGTAAGCCAGCATGTCGTCGAGGGCGTCGACCAGCAAGCCGATGGCGGCCTGGGCGTCCTTGGCCTCGCGGATGTACGTCCCTTCGCGGGCCAGCCAGAGCACCATCAGATCGATGCCCATCATGTTGGCGATGTCGATCGCCCGCCGCGTCCGGTCGCGGGCGTAACGCCGGGCCGCCGAGCTATTGGCCGTGTAGCCGCCGTCGATCGTTCGCGGGTCTTCCCACAACCGGGGAGCGACAAATTCGCCCGTCAATCCTTCGTCGTCCAGGATTTTCTTCATCTTGGCCACGCCGCGGGCCGTCTGCGTCACGTCCCAATCGGCCGGCACGACGTCGTCGTCGTGGAATTGCACGTGGGTGAAGCCCAGCTTGCGGTACTCGCGCAGCTTCTTGGCCATCGGCACTTCCTTGCGAACCGGCGGCCCGAACGGGTCGGCCCCCGTCGAGATATTCCAAGGACCGAAGCTGAAGCGATACGTGCCAGACTTTTTGGCCATTGCGTGAACGACTCCCAGTGAACGAGCGATTGACAGAAGGATGCCTTGAGCGACTTATCGGGGGCGGCTGCCGAGCGCATCGGCCGAACCGCCGCCGGCCCCCAAGTTGGCAGGCACGACTAGTTTAAGTTCGGCGGCGGGCGACCGAAAGGGGGC
>DATKRK010000380.1:0-7135 GCA_035532215.1 Pirellulales bacterium
AGAAGCCTTACGCTCACGGATGCAGAGCTTCATGAGAAAGCTGCTTCACTTGCCCGAACATGTCATCAGTTACTTCCTCCATCCTTCCGTCCGATATGCGTCCGTTACCGAATTGCGATCCACTTTCATGCCGGGGTAATAGTGATACCATTTGCGAGCATGTCAAGGAAAAAGGGTGAATTGGAAGGACGAGCTTGGCCCCATCCGTGTTTGCCACCAGCTTTAGCTGGTGGGGACCGGCAACCATTCTCTCTCTTTGGGAGCCGGCTTTAGCCGGCTTTATCAGCCCTCGGGAAGCCGGCTAAAGCCGGCTGAAAAAGAAGGTTGGTGTTGTTTCGTTACCACCAGCTAAAGCTGGTGGCATACAAAGCGATAATTTTTCCTTGACTCCAGTTCAAATGGTATCAGTACCTCGCATTCGGCCCCCTTAATTCCCGCGGCTGCGGCGACTAGAATAACGAACTGATGGGGCTCGCTCCCGCCGCGGGCGTTCTCTTCAGCCGCTTCCTCCCCGGAAACACGATGTCCGAGTTCGTCACCGTCGCCAAAGTTGGTTCCATCCCTGAAGATCGCGGCGGAACCTATGTCGTCAACGGCCGCCTGGTGGCGGTGTTTTTTAGCGGCGGGGAGTATTTTGCGATCGACGACCTTTGCCCGCACATGGGCGCCTCGCTCGGCGCCGGCGAGGTCTGCGAGGGCGTGGTGACATGCCCCTGGCACGCCTGGAGATTCAGCGTTTGCGATGGAACGTGGCGCGATAATCCGAAACTGAAGATCGATCGCTTCGAAGTCCGCGTCGTCGATGACGAGATCCAGGTCCGCATGCCGGAGAAGAAGGCGTAAGGCAGCGGAACTATTTCTTCTCGGAAACCGTCTTGTTGGCGGATTCCACGGCTTTGGAACGCGTGGCGGACTCGGGCGACGCGGCCTGCATGGTCATGCTGTTCTTGATGGTTTGCAGGATCGTCGCGCTGCCGGCCGTTAACTTCGTTTTCATCGTGCCGTCGAGTTTCAAGTCGACGAGCCGGCTGGTCTTGGAATCAAAATAGATCATGCCGCTCGACTCTTGCTCTTCAATGGTGAATTTCGCCTCGGCATCTTCGGGGCCGCCGACCTCTACCTTGACTTCGAGGCCGATCTTTTCCAGTTCGCGGCCGTTGCGCGTCTCCGAACCCAGATAGGTGTACGTCGCGGTGTTCGTTTGCTTGCCGCCCCCTGGGTAGTCGGCCGCCGTTCGAGCCTCCCAGCTTCGCCCTTTTTCGACCGGATCGCGGGGAAACTGCAACAAGCCCGAGCCCATCATCTGCTTGACGCCTTCCTTGGAAAACATGCCGGCGAACCGAGTGGATGCAAAGACCCTGAACTGCTCGCGCAACTTTTCCGACAATACGATGTCGTTGATCTTGCCAGTGCGATCCATTTTCAGCTTCATCGGCTCTTTGACGAGCGTCTCGAAATACGAGGCCAGAAACGCGCTGGGCCCTTCAGCCTGCACTGGAGCCGCGGAGTCGTAGCTAACGTCGCCGCCCGGACCGCCGCTGCTCTTGAACCGCAGGCGTTCGATCGCCTGAGTCAGCTCGGCGCCGCCTCGTTCGTCTACTGTGTTCACGATCCAACTCAAATCCGTCGTCACCTCGTTTCTCAACGTCGATTGCTGCTTGCCGTTGTCCGTGGTCGCCTCGGTAAGCTGGACGACTCGGTAATACGATTTCGCCCCGTGGGCGAACTTCCATTGCAGCGTTTTCGGCGCGGCTTGCGCCGCCGCCGCGCCGCCGATCATGCACGCCGCAAACAGCGCCGCGCTGAGGCGAACTCGTCTCGGTTGTGGACACATACGGACATTCCTTTTTGGGAGCAAGGCCTCGACTCGGTTCCAAAGCCGCCGAACTGATGCTGCACGCGCCGCTTTCATTGTACGGCCATCGGCCCGGCGGGGTAAATCGCGGGGCTCAGTCGGAGGCCGCTGGAAGGCGACGGCTGCTCTATCAGAAATCAATCGTAGGATATGAATGCGACGCGCGCCAGGGCCAAGCCGCAGTTCGCTTGGGCATTATTGCACCCTACCGCCTGGCGGCGCCGGCCCGCTGAGACTTATTCACATCGTTCATTATGCGATGCTGGACAGGGCGCTAGAGTTCGCCGCGCCGTTCGAGCCGCGTGTAGTGTACAAGCGAATAGCGAGTAATCCAAAAGACCCGCCACTTCATGCCCTCGCGGAGCGAAGCGGGTTCCATTGGACCCTCAGCCAGGACGCGTCTCAACACGGCTGGACAGACGCCAAGGTCTGCCCAGCAACTCAATAGTAGTAAATCGGCCGTTTCGACAGCTCTTTAGAGCAAGCCCTTCAGCGCCGCCAAGGCGGCGTCGTAGTTCGGCTCGTCGACGACTTCCTTGACTTGCTCGGCGTAGGCGACTTTGCCGCCGGCGTCCAGCACGAACGTGCCGCGGGCCAGAATCTTCAGTTCTTCGATGAGCATGCCCCAGTTTTGGCCGAAGCTGCGCTCCTGGTAATCGCTGACGCTCTTCAGGCTGGTGATGCCTTCGGCGCCGCAGAAGCGATTCATGGCGAACGGCAGATCGAGGCTGATCGTGACGGCGTTGATCTTGTCGCCGTAAGCGGCCAGTTGCTGGTTGAAGTTCTTGGTCTGCTTCTGACAGACCGGCGTGTCGAGCGAAGGCACCACGCTGATGATCGTCGGTTTGCCCTTGAGACTCTCCGGCGTGACCTCGATCATCTGCCCGTCGACGAAACTATGGGCTTTGAACGCCGGGGCCTGCTGGCCGACGGTCACGGCATTGCCCGCAAGCGTCAACGGCTTGCCCTTGAAAGTGACGGCTCCAGAACGTGACATGGCGTATTCCTCCGGTTATGGCTTCGTTGGGCTCGCGAACGCTTGGGCGTTGAGGGTTGCTAGCTAGTATCTCGTTTTCGACCCGGGCATCAAGGGGGGCCGAGCACTCCCAAAAATAACGGAAACTCCTTGCACGACCGCAGGCAAGGGTTATGATGAGTGCGCCGCCGGCGGAACAGCGACGGGAAGGTGGAATTTCAATCGCAGGTTGAAGGAGCAACGTCCGTGATTCAAGCTGTAGCAGGTGTACTGCGGGATGTGGAGCGAGGACCGGATTGGCTGCTGGTGAAGTTGGCGAATCCCGCCGAGGGCATTGAAGGTTGGGCGACGCTCGCCGATTTGATTTCCTCTTTGTCGAATCAGCACTTTACTTATCGACTGGTGCTGGATTGCGATGAAGTCGGTTTGCTCGATAGCGCGTTGATGGGACAACTCCTGCTGCTGGAGCGCCGGATGCGCGACCAAGGGGGCTTGTTGCGGCTCTGCGGATTGTCGGAAGCCAGCCAGCAGGCTTTGCACCAGTGCCGGCTCGATGGCCGGTTGCCTCACTTCGCCACCCGCACGCAAGCGATTCTCGGGCATCGCGTTTATCGCGCGAGCACGCCCGGCAAGCCGCGTTAGCGTTCCAACGGGCCGAATCAATCGTCACCCGTACAAGTCAGGCGCAGGCGAGTTAGGCCCAATTCACTTCGAGTTGGTTCTCGATGCCCTCGACGCCTTCTAGATTGCCGATCGCTTCTTGCGCCATTTGCTTCTGGTAGTACGAGCGGACCACGCCTCGCAGCACAACTTGGCCCTCGCTGGCTTCGAAGCGCAAGTTGCGATAAGGCACGTGCGGGCTTTGTGCCAGAACCGAAGAGACCCGCTCGACAAGTTGGGAATCGACCATCATCACGCCTGATTCTAAAAGGTGCCGCAAGGTAAATGTTGTGGTGTGCGAAGCGCTCGCGCCGAGGCCATCTGATATCTGATTCGCATCCGGCCGTCCAGCCGTGGCTGCCCAATAATCTATTTCGGCAGGCCGGCAAGCCTGGGTAAAGCAGAAGGCCTAAGAAGTCCCGACGGCCTGGGGAAAGTCTTCGGGAAGCAACGCTTCTAGCGGCGGTAACGAGTTGCGACTGCGCCCCAGCATCGCCCAAGCCGGAATCAACCGGCGAGCCAAGCTGGAAGTTCGCCGCAGGGGGGCAACTCGACGACCGTGGTGCTGAGGATATCGGGGTGGGCTTGAACTTCGGCCAACGCCTCGGCCGGCGGGCGGGTGTCGAGATTCAACACGCCCACGGCTGCTCCGCCAGGCTGCGAACCGGCCCGGCCGACCGCCATTTGGGCGATGTTCACTCGATGCTTGCCGAAGATCGTGCCCACCGTGCCGATAATGCCGGGCACGTCGCGATGGGTGAAGATCATCAAAATGCCGTCCAGAAAAGCGTCCAGACGATATTCGCCCAACTGCACCAGCCGGCCCATGCCGTGGCCGAATAGCGTGGCCGCGGTCGTGTAGGTTTTCGATTGCGTGACTAGTTCGGCCTGAATTACCGAACTGAAGGCGCCGTGGTCGGTCGACGATTGTTCGACGAGTTCAATGCCCCGGTCGCGCAACAGCACCTCGGCGTTGACGAAATTGACTTCGTCCTCCAAAGATCGCTGCAACAGCCCGGCGGCGACGGTCGCCGTGAGCAGCTTGGTGTCTTTGGCGGCGACTTCTCCGCGGTACGTCAAACGGCAGGCTTTGGCCGGCGTGCGGTCGAGCTGCGCGAGCAACAAGCCGAGGCGGTACGCCACGTCGAGATAGTCTTTCAGGCCTTCGAGCTTCTTGGGGTCGAGCGAGGCCACATTGACGGCGTGCCGGATGGCGCCGGTGGTGAGAAAATCGATCAACAGCGCCGCCCCTTCGGCGGCCACCTGTGTCTGGGCTTCTTCGGTGCTGGCGCCCAGGTGCGGCGTGCAAAGCACGTTGGGCATGCCGAACAGCGGGCTATTCGTACACGGTTCGCTGGCAAATACGTCGAGCGCCACACCGCCCAGCCGCCCGCTTTTGAGCCCTTCCACGAGCGCCGCCTCGTCGTAGATGCCGCCGCGGGCGCAATTGATCAGCCGCACGCCGGGCCGCATCATGGCAATCTCGTTGGCGCCGATCAGATTGCGCGTCTCGGGCGTCAGCGGCGTGTGAACGGTGAGATAATCGACGTGCGGCAGCATTTCATGGACGGTCGGGACGATCTCGACGCCCAGTTCCCGAGCCCGTTCTTTCGACAGGAAAGGATCGTAGCCCAGCACGCGCATCTCGAAGGCTTTGGCGCGGCTGGCGACGGCCTGTCCGATGCGGCCCAGGCCGACGATGCCGACCGTCTTGTTGGCCAACTGGGCGCCCATGTATTTGCCGCGGTCCCACCGCCCTTCGATCAGGCTTTGATAGGCCGGCGCGATGTTGCGCGACAAGGCCATCAGCATGGCGAAGGTGTGTTCGGCCGTGCTCAACGTGTTGCCGGCAGGCGTGTTCATGACCACGATGCCCAGCCGGGTGGCGGCGTTCTTGTCGATGTTGTCGGTGCCCACTCCCGCTCGCACGATGGCTTTTAGCCGGCGATTGCCAGCCAGCGATTCGGCTGTGATCTTCACCCCGCTGCGCAGGATGGCGCCGTCGAACTCGGCCAGAGCCGATCGTAGTGCGTCGCCCGACAAGCCGGTGCGCACCTCGTATTCAATGCCGGGGGCGGCCGCCAATAAATCGAGACCCTCGTGGGCCAACGTATCCAGAACTAGGACTCGGGGCATAGGAGAAACAAACGGACTTGGGGGGAGGCAATCGAGGCGGGCGGTTGATTCAGCTTGGCGCTACGCGGCGATCGGACGAGAGCTCACTCGGCGACGGCCTAAGTTCGATGCTTAGCGCCGAGGATTAAACAAATTCCCTATACTGGAGCGGGGTGCCTGGCGGCAGAGCGAAGCGATGCCCCAGCGAACTGGGGCTTCGCCTAGGCTCAGCCGCCAGGCACCCGTCTTTTGAATTAGGAGGTTATTTAATCCTCGATGCATATCGAGCATCGAAGCCGGAGACCCACAGCGGGCGCGATTTCGAACCGGCTGCCAAATTACCGCCAAGCAGGCAGAATAGGTCTTTGCCGGGCGATGGTCAAGGACGCTCCTGCGAAAGCGGCGAGGCGAATCAGTACCGTTGGTACGACGGCGAGGCGGGATTGACGTTCACCATTCGCGTGCTGCCCTGCGGAGTGACGAGCGGCGCGGTGCTCAAGGCCGAACGCAAGGAACTGACGCGGGCCGCCACCTCGGGCTGGTTGCGGTCGTGCCACAGCGAACGCTGGTAATCGGCCAAGGCTTGAGTCGTATTGCCCGATCGCTCGTGCAAATGAGCCAAGGCGGTCAAGGCCCGTGCGTTCTTGGGATCGATCGCCAAAGCGTCCTGCAATTGATGCTGAGCATCGTCGAGCTTGCCGAACTCTTCCGAAAGTCGGGCCAGCTCGATTTTCGGGTCGGCCGACGACGGATTACGCTCGGACCAGCGCCCGAGCAACCGGAACGCCTCGTCCGAGCGGCCTTCCTCGGCCAACAGCACCGCCAGCGCGCGGTAACATTCCCGGTGCGTGCCGTCGGGATCGCGGTCCAGACATTGATTGTAGAAGTGCTCGGCCTGGTCGAAGTCTTCCTGACTTTTAGTCAACTTGCCGAGTTGATGATAGGCCGCAGCCAGGTTGTAATAGCCGTCAGGATTGTTGGGATCGGCGTCGATGGCCTGCTGGAAATGCTGCATCGCCGGTTGATAGAGGCCCTGTTGATACAAGGCCACGCCTTGAACGTTCTGGCCGCGCGAAGTCAGCGAGCAGCCGCCGCAAGCGGACAGCCCGAGCAACAGGACCGCCGCGGCCAAGGCCAGGCGCCAACGTAGATTTTCGGCGGGCGGTGCAAGGGAGCTGCGATCGAACACGACGCGCCGCGTCTCCTTTCGTGTGACAGGCTCTTAGCCGTCGAGCCTGATAGCGGTGAATGGGGCCCGCGCAGTTGAAGGACTCAAGAACGCGGGGCGAAGAATAGCCGCCCCCTCGGCGCCGTGCAAGGGCAAACTTGAGTCGAAATGGAACGAATCTCGCACCACCAGGCAGCGCTACCAGACCCCATCCTCGCCCATCAGGCCCGTGATCATGGTGAAAAAGCCGGCTTGTGTCGAACAACGAGGGCGCAGGCTCAGAGGCTGTCCGAATACTCCAGGTAACCCGGGTTTCGCGACCGTGGGGCGGCCTTCCTAGGCCGTCTTTCGGACCAGACGG
>DATKRK010000381.1:0-18843 GCA_035532215.1 Pirellulales bacterium
CCGCCGTCGGCGGCCGCGAGGCGCCAATCGGGAAAAACGGGCGCACGTTGAATGAATTCCCAGGCATAAATGCCTGGGCTACGCAAAAGTCGTGGCCGAAGGCTATCCGGGAAATCCACCGGAAAAGTTGTGTAGAACAACGAGGGCGAAGCCCTGGGCTATTGAACGACGCACCTTCGGTGCTACGGCGGCCTTCGGGCTTATCCACTTTCCACAAAGCAGGACGATCGCTAAAGCTGGTGGCAGACGGCAAGAAAGCCTGGCTGCTGAATTTCCAGCGGGCTGGAAAAAGGGAGGTTATTCAATACCCGGCGCTGGCTGCCGGCGCCCGCTTGCCAACAGCGGTTTCAAATATCGCCCGGTCGCGTTGCCTTCCAGGGCGGCGATGTCCTCGGGCGTGCCGGCGGCGAGGATTTGGCCGCCGGCGGCGCCGCCTTCGGGGCCGAGGTCGATCAGCCAATCGGCCGATTTGATGACGTCGAGGTGGTGCTCGATCACGATCACCGTGTTGCCGAGATCGACCAGCCGGTCGAGCACGACGAGCAATTGCCGCACGTCGTCGAAGTGCAGCCCGGTGGTCGGTTCGTCGAGAATGTAGAGCGTCTTGCCGGTGTCGGTGCGGCCGAGTTCGGTGGCCAGCTTGATTCGCTGCGCCTCGCCGCCCGAGAGCGTGGTCGACGATTGGCCGAGCGACAGGTAACCCAGCCCGACCTCCTGCAAGCTGGCCAGCAAGCGGCGAATGGCCGGGAAGTTCTCGAAGAATTCGGCCGCCTGGTCGACGCGCAGGTCGAGCACCTCGGCGATCGACTTGCCCTTGTAATGAATTTCCAGCGTGGCCCGGTTGAAGCGGGCGCCGTGACACTCGGAGCAGGCCACGTACAAGTCGGGCAGGAAGTTCATCTCGATTTTCCGCACGCCTTGGCCTTGGCACTCTTCGCAGCGCCCGCCTTTGACGTTGAAGCTGAAGCGGCCCGACTTGTAACCGCGCAGGCGAGCCTCGCGCGTGGTGGCGTAGACCTGGCGGATTTCGTCGAACAGCCCGGTGTAGGTCGCCGGGTTGCTGCGGGGCGTGCGGCCGATGGGCGATTGGTCGATCTCCACCAGCTTATCGATCTGGCTCACGCCGCGCAGGCTGGCGTGCGGAGCGGGCTTGGGGCCGGCGATTCCCAGCCTTCGCCCGACAGCTCGGGCCAAGGTTTCCTGCACGAGCGAGCTCTTGCCCGACCCGCTCACGCCGGTCACGCAGACCAAAGCCCCCAGCGGAAACGACACGCTCACATGCTTGAGATTGTTCGCCGTGGCGCCTTCCAAGACGAGCGCCTTGCGCTGGCTGACGCGCCGCCGTCGCTCGGGCACGCCGATTGCCAGCCGGCCCGAAAGATACTGCCCGGTGATCGACTGTTCGGCCTGTTCGATTTCCGCAGGGGCGCCCTGGGCGACGATCTGGCCGCCGTGCAACCCGGCGCCGGGGCCGACGTCGATCAGGTGGTCGGCCTCGTGCATGATCGCTTCGTCGTGCTCGACGACCAGCACGCTATTGCCCTGATGCTGCAGGTTCCGCAGGGCTTCGATCAAGCGGCCGTTGTCGCGCGGGTGCAGGCCGATCGACGGCTCGTCGAGAATGTAGCACACGCCCACCAGCCCCGAACCGATGCCCGTCGCCAGGCGAATCCGCTGCAACTCGCCGCCGCTGAGCGTATCGGCCGGCCGGTCGAGCGAGAGATAGTCGAGCCCGACTTGCACCAAAAAATCGAGCCGCGACATGATCTCGGCGACGATCGGCGTCGCCACGGGCTGTTGTTGTTCGCCGAATTCGAGCCCCGCGAAGAACTGCCGTGCGGCGTCGACCGGCAAAGCCGTGATCTCGTGAATCGCCTTTCCGCACACGCGGACGCTGCGCGCTTCGGGCCGCAGCCGAGCGCCACCGCAAGCCGGGCAAACCAGTTCGCCGCGAAACGCTTCCAGCCGCTGCCGCGCCGCGTCGCTCTTGGCCGACTCGTATTCGTGCTCCAACAGTGCGATCACGCCAGGAAAATCGCGGCCGTCGCCGCCGAACAGCGCGCTGCGGTCTTTGGGCCTGAGCTTTTCCAGCGGAGCGTTCCACTTCATCTCGTTCGAACTGAATGTTCCAAGCTGCCGGCAATGCCGTTCGGCGGCGGCCGGCGCGCCGTTGCGCCAAGGCGCGATCGCGCCCGCGGCCAGCGACAACGTCGCGTCGGGCGCCACCAACTCGGGATCGAAAGCCGTCTGCAAACCGAGTCCTTCGCAAACCGGGCAAGCCCCGTAAGGGCTGTTGAAGCTGAACGTCCGCGGTTCGAGTTCCTCGTAGCTCAGCAGGCACTTGGGACACGAGTGTTCGGTGCTGTACAACGTCTCTTGCCAGCCGTCGGCAGGGCTGGCGCCGGGCGGCAAGTAGGTGACGGCGACCAGCCCCTCGCCGTGCCGCAGCGCCAGTTGAATCGACTCCGCCAGCCGCGGGCGGACGCTGTCGCGCAAGACGAGCCGGTCGACGACCGCTTCGATCGTGTGATTCTTGCGAGGCGCCAAGGTCGGCGCGGCGTCCAGATCGTAGACTTCTCCATCCACGCGGGCCCGCACGAAGCCCGCCTTGCGAATCGCCTCGAAAATCTCGACGTGCTGCCCCTTGCGGCCGCGGACCAACGGCGCGAGCAGGATGGCCTTCGTCCCTTCGGGCAAGGCGACGAGCACGTCGACGATTTGCTCGGGCGTTTGCTGGCGGATCGGCGAGCCGCATTGGTAGCAAAACACCTGGCCGACGCGGGCCAGCATCAGCCGCAAATGATCATAGATCTCGGTGACCGTAGCGACCGTGCTCCGCGGATTGCGGCTGCCCGCCCGCTGGTCGATCGAAATCGTCGGCTGTAAGCCCTCGATCAGGTCGACGTCGGGCCGCTCCAACTGGTGCAGGAACTGCCGGGCGTAGACCGACAGGCTCTCGATATATTGCCGCTGTCCTTCAGCGAACAGCGTATCGAAGGCCAGCGAGCTTTTGCCCGACCCGCTCGGCCCGGTGATGACGACCAACTGATCGCGGGGGATGTCGAGGTTGATGTTTTGCAGGTTGTGCACCCGCGCCCCGCGTACACGGATGAGTTCTCCGTTGCGTACATCGCCATTGAGCGGCTGGGGGGCGGTCGAACTCATGGACGCCTAGAGCAGCTATTTTCGAGAGGAAGCAAACTTTCAAGCCTAACCGCGATCGGCGGCGGCGACAAGCGAGGCGCGAAGGCGCGCGGCTTGTGAATCGAGCGCAAGACTATGGCGGCTTTCCACTTAATGAGACATTGGGATTGCGATCCCAGGACGTTTCCAGATAGCTCGAAGCAAGGGCAGTCGCTCGGGGCTCACGCGGAGGCGCGGAGAGGAGGAAAGTGAGGGCGAAGCAACTCGTTTCCGCGGCTCCGCGCCTCCGCGTGAGCCCTTCCCCATTCGCCCGCTTGCCACGCCTCAAGCGGCAGGCCAAAATACGCGCTGCTGATCTCGCACCTTTTGACCACGACTATCCGCCGCTGGAAGGAGTTCCCCCTATGCACCGTTCACTGATTTTCCGCGCCCTGACGCTGCTGGCCGCATTTTCCGTCGCAGCTTCGCTGCATGCCGCCGACAAGGGCCTGCCGACCTTCACCGATGCGACTTCGGCCGGACCGGACTTTGCCGTGCAGGGCGAGTATTCCGGCGAAATCGAAACGCGCGACGGCAAGGTCAAGCACGGAGTGCAGGTGATCGCCTTGGGCGAAGGCAAATTCCGCGCAGTGGCCTATCGAGGCGGTTTGCCCGGCGACGGCTGGGAGAAAGACCACGACCTGGTCTCCGTCGACGGCTCGCTGAACGATGGCGTCGCCGTGTTCAAGGGCGAACACGCTCGCGGCGAAATCAAAGACGGCGCGCTGGCCGTCACGAGCAACTCAGGAGACAAGCTGGGCGAATTGAAGAAAGTCGAACGCAAAAGCCCGACGCTCGGCCAGAAGCCGCCGGCCGGCGCCGTCGTGCTGTTCGACGGCACGAACCCCGAGGCTTGGAAAGACGGCAAGCTGACCGGCAGCTCGATGATCGGGGCCGGCTTGCTCGAAGTCGGCACGCAAACCAAACAGTCATTCGGCAGTTGCCAGTTGCACCTCGAATTCCGCACGCCGTTCATGCCGACCGCCCGTGGCCAGGCCCGCGGCAATAGCGGCGTTTATATGGAAGACACTTACGAGTTTCAGGTGCTCGATTCGTTCGGGCTGGAAGGCAAGGATAACGAGTGCGGCGGGTTGTATTCGATCCAGGCGCCGCAGGTGAATATGTGCTATCCGCCGCTTTCCTGGCAGACCTACGATTTCGATTTCACCGCCCCTAAATTCGACGCCGACGGCAAAAAGATCGCCAACGCCCGCGTCACGCTGAAGCACAACGGCGTGCTGATTTACGACGATTTCGAATTGCCGAAACAGACGCCCGGCGGCCGTGGCAAGGAAGGGGGGCCCGGCTCCATCGCGCTGCAAAACCACGGCAACCCGGTCAATTACCGCAATATCTGGCTGGTGGAAAAGAAGTAGGCTTCAATCATCGAGCAACGGCGCCCGGCGCTGCGACCAAGGCGAACCATGACCGGCTTCATCGAACCCGACGCTTCCGACCGCCAGACGCGAATCGCCGAGATCCGGCGGCAAATCGCTGCGGGCACGTATGAAACTCCGAAGAAGCTGGAGTTGGCGGTCGAGATTCTGCTCGATCGCTTCGCGGCCGGTGAGATTCCGGCGCCACAACCCAAGCCGAGACCGAAGTAAAAAGCCCTCCAGGTTTCGCTGGTTGACCATTATTGCCGCGTCTTCTTCCACATGGAGGGCCGGGCGCCCTCGCCCGGCAAGCACGCAAGCAGGGACTGCGGCGCCCGAGCAAGCTTTGCACGTCGCAACGGGTCTGCCATACATTGCCGGGCGAGGGCGCCCGGACCTCCATTGTGCGAAGCGTCTGGCGAGGGCTCTCGGTTTTCGTTCGAACTGCGCCGACCGCCACGCCATCGAAATAATATTCCGAGCGATCCGCGCTCGGCCGAGCTTCGTAGAGTAAAATACAGATATCGGGTTGCAGCCCAGACGGCGGTCCGGCGGAAAAATGATGCCTTGGCATTCGATTTCCGCCGAACCCGCCGGCCGGAAAGTGCCGATGGTAAATGCTATCGCGAGCAACGTCTCGAAAAACAAGCCTTCTGCCTCGTATTCCGTCGGAGGTGCCAAACTTTTTTAGCGTGGGCCCGGATCACCCAACGACTAGCGCCTAGCGCAGTCCGATCCGCGCTCTTCTCGCAGCGACTCCACCGTCGCAATCGGCGGAAGGTTTGACCTAAGGCCGCGGCGAACTCGCAAGGGTTCGCCGCGGTTTTTTCTTGCGATTGCCTCAAGTTAGCTCTCGCCAACTCGTGGGGCGGCCTTCCAGGCCGTCTAACTCGGCCGTGGCGTTATCACGCGCTCTCGCCAGCGCGTTCTTTGGGCCAGAGCATGTTTTGCCGGCGCTTCTGACGCGCGGTAAACTGCCGGTCATGAACCGCTTCCGCGTTGATGCAGCCCGGGGAACGATAGTGGCCCTCGCCCTGTGGGTCACGGTGTCGATTCTTTGGACGGAACTGGGCGGGATTCCCAATGTGTACGGATGGCCTTTGCATGTCGTTCGGATGGTAGGTTGGAATCAGCCGAGCGCTTGGGTCTGGGGCGTCGACTTCGCGAGTGCAATCGTATCGCTCGCTGCAACTTGGTTTTTGGCGATGCGCGCCTGGATCGCCGTTACGAAAGGGCTCCAGTTCCGGCTATCGACACTGCTGGGCGTGACCACAGCTTTTGCCGTGGTCGCGGCGGTTTGGCGATGGAGCGACGACAATTTCGGCGACGTTGTTATCCCATTTGACATCCGAGGCGAAGAAGGCGTGGTGGGAACTTCCGCTTATTTGGACTTGACCGCATTTATGATGTGGCTGCCGATTCTGCGCCTGCATCTGGGTGTTCGACTTTGCGTGGCGAGCGGTCTGGGCTGTGCGATCTATGTTGCCGGTTCGCTCCTGACCCGTTTTGCCGCCCGACTGGCTTCGCGCGGCGGGCGACGCGAGAAAGGCTCGTTGGGCTGAGCAAGCTGCGACCTGTCCGATTATCTCATTGCAAAGCTTGACCGACCCCGTGCCGGTAGTGTTAGCTATAGCCTGTCCGCCATCCACAATCCCGCCCCGTAGCCCCTGCACGAGCCCGCCCATGACTCGCCTTCCTTCAGTCTGCCGCCGCGTCCTGATTCTGATCGGCGTTGCCGCATGCCTTGGCCCCGCGTCTCGAGCCGCGGCCGAAAACTGGCCCGGCTGGCGCGGCCCGCGAGGCGACGGGTCAAGCGAAGAATCCTCCGTGCCGAGGCGTTGGAACGGCGAAAAGAACGAGAACGTTGCCTGGAAGATTGAAATCCCGGGCACGGGCCACGCCTCGCCAGTGATCTGGCAGGACCGCATCTTCCTGGTCAGTTGCCTGGAAGAGGAACATGACCGCATCTTGCTCTGCCTCGACCGCAAGACGGGCCGCAAGCTCTGGCAACGTTCGGTGCTCCAGTCGCCGCTGGAAAAGAAGCACGCCTTGAATAGCTACGCTTCGAGCACGCCGACGACCGACGGCGAACTGGTCTACGTCACGTTTCTCGAAGGCACGAAACAGGGCGAGGCCAAGGGCGCCCGGATGGCCGTCGCGGCTTACGACTTCGCGGGCCATCAAAAGTGGCTCGTACACCCGGGGCCGTTTTCAAGCGTTCACGGCTATTGCAGTTGCCCGGTGCGGTTCGAAGACAAGCTGCTCGTCAACGGCGATCACGACGGCGACGCCTATCTCGTGGCCCTCGACCGCGCCACGGGCGAGACCGTTTGGAAGACGGCGCGCGAGAACAAAACCCGCAGCTACTCGACGCCGATCATCCGCGATATCGACGGCCGCACGCAGATGATCCTTTCCGGTTCGATGTCGGTAGCCAGTTACGACCCGCGCACCGGCTTGCGGCACTGGATCATCGACGGGCCGACCGAGCAGTTCGTGGCCTCGATGGTCTACAACGGCAAGCTGCTGTTCATGACCGCCGGCTTTCCGGAGCACCACATCCTGGCCATCCGGCCCGACGGCCGCGGCAACGTGACCGAGACGCACATCGAATGGCGAACGAAGGACAACACCTCGTACGTGCCTTCGCCGATCGCGCTGGGCGATTATTTTCTGATCGTCTCCGACGAAGGCATCGCCAGTTGCTACGAGGCCGCAACCGGCCGCCGCACGTGGCGCGAGCGGATCGGCCCGCACTACAGCGCCAGTCTCGTTTCGGCCGGCGGCCTGGCCTATTTTCTTTCCGACGAAGGCGTGATGACGGTCGTCAAGCCGGGCGAAAAATACGAAGCCGTCGCCATCAATCCGCTCGGCGAAGCCTGCTACGCTTCGCCCGCCATCAGCCAGGGGCGGATCTTTCTGCGTGCGCAACAGCACTTGTACGCCATCGGCGACGGTAATCGCCAAGCCCGGGCGAAATGAATTTCGTGGCGCTTTGCCGCTCGATTGCGCGTGGGGCTGCGCCCCACCCTACGCTTGCGTGTAGACGCGGCAGCCTGCCGCGTTTGCGATTAAAGCGACGCCATGCCGCTTATACGTTGGCGCCCGCCCTTGCGAACGGGCAACGGGAAGGCTAGCATTCCGAAAACTGCACGCGTCCGCACTACGACGAAGGGAGGCGTTTTCTCAAGTGACTGCGTTCCTGCAAATGTACGTGTTCGTGCTGGCCGGCTTCGTCGGCTATCAGGTGATCACGCGCGTGCCGCCGCTGTTGCACACGCCCTTGATGTCGGCCACCAACGCCATCTCGGGCATCTCGCTGGTCGGCTCGATCGTGATCGCCGGCAAAGGGGGCGACCACATGGTCAGCACCATCCTGGGCTTCGTGGCGGTCACGGCGGCCATGATCAACGTCGTCGGCGGCTTCATGATCACCGACCGCATGCTCAAGATGTTCAAACGCCACGAGCCTAAAAAGTGAACTTCGCCTATCTCGTTGCCGCCGCCGCCGTCGCCGCCGCGAATTCGCCCGAGACGACCGCGGGCAGCGTTTCGTTCAAGGAATTCCTGATCCAGGCCAGCTACCTGGCGGCCTCGGTGCTGTTCATCCTGGGCCTCAAGGGGCTGACCAACCCGGCCAAGGCCCGGCAAGGCATGCAACTGGCCGCGATCGGCATGCTGGTGGCCGTGCTGGGCACGCTGCTGCACCACGAGATCATCAGCTATACCTGGATCATCACCGGCATGGTTCTCGGTGCGGGCGTCGGCGCGGCGATTTCGATCTGGATGCCGATGACCGCCGTGCCGCAGCGAACGGCCATTTCGCACGCCTTCGGGGCCTTGGCCGCGACGATGGTCGGCATCGCACATTTTCACGACCCCGATCATGCGCCGGGCAGCGTCGAGATGACGGCGCTCGGCTTCGAAGTGCTGTTCGGTTCGCTCACGATCACCGGCAGCTTCATGGCCTTCGGCAAGCTGCAAGGCTTCATTCCCAGCCAGCCGATCACCTACAAGGGCCAGAACGCTTCGAACATTTCAATGTTCGCCCTGGCGTTCGTGCTGTTCATCTTTCTGATCTTCAATCCCGATCCGGCGCAAACTCCGTGGACCTCGGTGGTCTTCTACCTGATGGTCGTGCTCGGCCTGACCGTGGGCGTGTTGATCGTGCTGCCGATCGGCGGCGCCGATATGCCGGTGGTGATTTCGCTGTTGAACTCCTACGCCGGGCTGGCCTCGTCGGCCACCGGCTTCGCCTTGCAGAACAACGTGCTGATCATCGCCGGCGCCCTCGACGGCGCTAGCGGCTTTCTGCTCTCGATCTTGATGAGCAAGGCCATGAACCGCTCGTTCACCAACGTGCTGTTCGGCGCCTTCGGCGGCGGCGAAGCCCCGGCGGCCGCGGCCGCTTCGACCGAAGGGCTGACGGTGCATTCGATCTCGGTCGACGACGCCGCGCTGCAACTGGCCTACGCCCGGCTGGTGATCGTCGTGCCGGGCTACGGCATGGCGGTGGCCCAGGCGCAGCACCAGGTGCGCGAGCTGGCCGAGCTGATCGAAAAGCGCGGCGGCGAAGTGAAGTACGCCATCCATCCGGTCGCCGGCCGCATGCCCGGCCACATGAACGTGCTGTTGGCCGAGGCCAACGTGCCTTACGACCGGCTCTACGACATGGAAGACATCAACGGCGAGTTCGCCCGGGCCGACGTCGCGCTGATCATCGGGGCCAACGACGTCGTGAACCCCGCCGCCCGCAACGACCGCTCCAGCCCGATCTACGGCATGCCCATCCTCAACGCCGACCAGGCCCAGCGGATCATCGTGCTCAAGCGCAGCATGAACCCCGGCTTCTCCGGGATCGAGAACGAGTTGTTCTACAACCCCAAGACCTCGCTGCTGTTCGGCGACGCCAAGAGCTCGCTGACGCAGTTGGTGGGGGCGGTGAAGAACGCGTAACGGGGTTGGGGTTGCGTTTTTCAAGGCATTATTTGGCGCGTACGTCAACCGGCTGTGCAAACTCGAAGTTCGTGAAGCCGAACCGACGGCCTTTGCGAAATGCGACGCCATCCAGTTCCGGGTCGGCCGCCAGAAAGCCGCCCGGCTGCAGGCTGTCGTCCTGCACTTCGACGCCGACGAACAGTAATCCTGGCGTTCCCTCGCGCGTGATATAGAGGAACGTCGCAGTGGCTTTCGGATCGAAGGCGTCGGTCCGCTTATCGTAATGCAAGAGCAAACCGTCGGCCGGCGTTCCTTCCTCTTGCAACACCTCCACGGTGATATCGTTGGAATGCATTTTCCAACGGTCGGCGCCCAGTTCCCACGCGCGTAGGCCAATCGAACGCAGTGCAAACACGCGTTCGCCGCCGCCCGGCGGCGCATATTCGGTCCCCATCAGATCGAAGCCTTCTCGCAGCGCCCAGGCGCCGATTTCGTCGAGTTGCGGCTCGATGTTCTTCGCCCCGCGCCAACGAGCAGGCAGATCGGATACGCGGCCGGTATCGAAGTCGTAAAGCACGGTCTTCGATTTGGGATTCAACACGGATTCCAGGACCCAGCCGCTGCTGCCGTCGTCGGTCTTGAGGTGCGCGCCTGGCGGAAGCGGCCGCGCGGACTTTTCTGCGGTGAGCTTCGGCAGATTGACTCGCGCGTACGCCGGGTCGGCGATCCGAATTGCCCCGTTCTTTTCCCACCAGTCGGTCCAGGCTTGCGCGGTGCGCTGGTATAGTTCGCGCTTCATGCGCTGCTGCGAGGGCAGCCCGTCGAGAAAGATGTTGTAGATCTGCTCTTCTCCGAAGTTTTGGCCGGTTAGTTGCTCCAGCGTCCCGCAAATCTCTCGCACATGACGCCCCAAGCCGTAGAGGTTTCCCCGAATCCCTGGGTCGAGATCATAGAGTTGAGCGAATTTCAAGAGTTCCGAGTCTGCGGCCTGGAGCGCCATATCGGAGCCGGGCGGCCGCAGCGTTTTCGGGATTGCCCGGATCAGCGCGGGGACCGCGCGTTTGTCGCCGATCGCCCGCAACGTGAAGCCCAGGCAACGCAACATCATGTCGTTTTGCGTCGCGTCGAGTTCTTCGATTAGTTCGGGCACGGCATCGGGCCCCAGATCGACGATCGCCTTCAGCGCGCGGAGCCATGAGTCCTTGAATCGCTCATTGCCAGAGTTCTGCGATTCCAGCTTGTCGAGCAAGCGGCCCGCGGGCGTGTCGCCGCGTTTGCGGGTCGAAGGCTTGATAAGCTTCCCGTTGACCGCCACGGCGCGACCTTCCTGCATCGCGTCTTCTTCTTCGGCCTGCTGGCGTAGTTTCGCCGCGAGTTGCGAGTCGGCGAGGTCGGCCGAATCCGCCAAATCGTGCTCGCCGGTACGGAAGTCGAGTCGCACGACCTGACCATCTTCGACGCTCACCACGTGCGATCCCTGGCCGTTCATCAGATAAATGTAGTTCCTGCCCGGCGCGACTCGCAAGCGATACGTGCCGTCCGCCTTAACTTCGGTCGACGTCACCGCGGCGCCCGTGCGCGGCCTGGCCGGGCCGTAGTGGGCGACGTAAAGCGGGTGCTTCTCGGATGGCGTCGGCGGCTTGTTTGTCGCGGCATCGATTACACGCCCCGTGACAAAGCCGCCTCGCACCAGGGGAATATCGGCAATCGAAACCGTTTTGCCTGGCTGGGCTTTGATCGCTTTGGCCGCGATCGCAATGCGGTCCTCGGCCTCGGTCCAGATATTGTAATGATCCTTAGTCATTCGCAGCCGGTAGCGGCCCTGGCGGTCGGTGCGGGTTTGGAACCAGGCGTACCGTGCAACGCCCTGGGCGCTGACGACGACGTTCGCGGCCGGCCGATCGGTCACGGCGTCGACCACCACGCCCTTAACGATGGCCGGCGGGTGCAGCGTGACGTTGAACGTTTGGGGAACGGCGGTGTATTGCGCCTGCGTCCGTGCGAAGTCGGGGTGATCGAACAGCAGATTGCAGCTCGTGACGACCCGATCCTCTCGCTTTCCGCCGACGACGACCTCGGTGACGTCGCCCGCCTGCCACCGATTGAGTCCGGCGATGGCGTATCGTCCGGCACGATCCGTGACCGCGCTAAGAATCCCCGGAAGCGGCTCCTGAAAGGCCGACGGGAGAAACACCCGCACGTCGGCAACGGGCCGGCCGGCTTCATCAGTGACGGCGCCCGAGAGCGTGCCGGGGTTATCTTTGAGCGAGAGCGACAGCTCGACCTCGTCCGCGACGTTTTCGATCCGTTGAATGAGAGAGACGTGATTCTCGGCGGTCGTTGCCACGCACAAGTCGCCCATGCCGGAAAACGCCGTTCGGTCAATTGCCGTGTCGACCTCTTTGGCAACGAATTTTCCGTCTGCTTCCGTCTGCAAGTCGGCGACCAGAAGCGGCGGATCGAGCTGCGAGGGATAGCGAAAGATGCGCACGCGGGCGCCGGCGATCGGCTTGGCATCTTCGTCAACGCAGACGCCGCGAATCGCGATCTGTTTCAGGGCGACCGGCGCCAGAGGTACGGCGGCGTCGGCGGGCTCGCGATTCGATTCCTGAGCCGCTTGAGGTGGCGCCGCTGCGGAGGAAAACCCGTCGAAGACCCCCATTCCGCCGACAAACGTCGAGAGCCCAAGCAACAGCAGCACGAACGCCGCAGCGCTGCCGGGCCGCGTGCGGGTGGCCGTTTTTCGCCGCGGATGGAGCAGGCCGACGATGCGTTGTTCCAGGCTCCAGCGAGTCGAGAATAGCCCGAGCAAGAGCGGCGTCGGTCGCCGTTCGACGAGCTCCAACAGCATCTCGGCGTAGCCCGCGGCGTCGCTGCGTCGGAGCACGAAGTTGTCGCAAAGCTCCTCTCGTGAGCGGTTGATGTGCCGGTTGAGCCAGGAGACGCCCGGATGCCACCAGAAAATCGTTTGTGCGGCAAGTTGGGCCACGAGAATCCAGGGGTCGCGGCGCGCAATGTGCGCCGTCTCGTGAATGATGATCGTGCGCAGCTTTTCCGCCGTCGCCGACTCGGCCAGCGAGCGAGGCAGCACCGCAACAAGCTTGCGGATTCCGAGCACCAGAGGCATCGGCGCCAGATCGGAGAGCATGACGGGCGGCAACCGCTGGAAGCCGAATTCGCGACAGATTTCGTCTTCGTCGCGAAGGGCCAGTCTCGTCGGCCAGGCTTCGAGCGAGCGATAAAGATAGCTCAAGTCGGAAAGCGACCGCGCGCGCCGCCAGGCGAACCAAAGGATTCCCGCGCCCCATACAGTGCTTCCGATCCACAGCACCCACGGCGCCACCGATGCCCGCCAGGTTCGAGCGTCGGCTTTTCTATCTTGCACGTCAGCGATCGCCCCTTCGGCCTCGTGCCGCAATTCGCTCGCGTCAGCGAGTCGCGAAACCGCAGGTTCAGCGTTTTCCGCTGGCGAAGTCGCGACGACGAGGGCCTTGTCCGACGGCGTCTCACCGACGAAGGCGCCATCCGGCGGCGCGGAAAGCTGGTCGCTCGCGGTCGCCAGGATTGCTGGCGACGAGTCGTCAGCGAGCAGCCAAAAGGGCCGGGGCAAAGCCAGCGCGAGCAGCGGGCTGGCAAGCACCAGAAACAGTCCGGTGACGCCGATGGCATGCCGCATTGCCGCCTGTAACTGGAAGGCGCCTATCAAACCGATCGCTGCCAGAGTGACCGCGGTCGCTTGAACGATCGTCGCCAGCTCGAAGGCATGAAAAACGTTCACGACTTGCTCCTCTTCGCTTGGGCGATGATTTGCCGGATTCGATCCGCTTCCGCTTTCGACAGGGCGTCGCTGCCCAACAGCGCCAGCACCAATCCTTCCGCCGAGCCCCCGAAGACCGTTTCCACGACCTTTTGCACCAAACGCTGTTGGGCGTCGGCGCGCGAGACGGTGGCGGCGTAGAGCAAGCCGCCGCTCGTCTCGCGACGAGCAAGCCAGCCCTTTTCTTCGAGCCGGGCTATCAGCGTATGCACTGTGTTGCGCGAAACGCCGCGCCGCTCGGCCAAGACCTTCCACACGTCGGCGACAGCGCACGCCTCGCGGTCCCAGATCACGTTCATGATTTCGAGCTGCGCTTCGGAAAGCGCCGGTAATTCCACGTCGCGCGCCATCGTTTTTAAACTGCGTTAGTCTAATCGTCTGCGAAGCCGGCCGATCGGCTCGCTACCGACGGTTGTAGGCGCAATGTACCGACACCTGTAGGCGCATGTCAATGCCCTGTTGGCAGAAAACCCCACGCGGCTCACCGCCTACCGCCCGCCCGCTCACCCCAACCCAAAATTCTCCACCGCCATCTGGGCGATCGTGCGGCCGATGCTGATCGAGGCGGTGGCGGCGGGCGAGGGGGCGTTGAGAACGTGAATCATCCGAGCAGCGGGCACGATGTGGAAATCGTCGACCAGCTTGCCTTCGCTCGTCATGGCCTGGGCTCGCACGCCGGCGCCGGCCGGCTGCACGTCTTCCATTCGCAGTTCGGGAATCAGCCGCTGGAGGGCTTTGACGAAGGCCCGCTTGCTCCACGAACGGTGCAGCTCGCCGAGGCCCGTCTTCCAATATTTGCCGGCCAGCCGCCAGACGCCGGGGAAGCTCGCCATCTCCAGCGCGTCTTTCAGCGAAAAGCTGCTGCGGGTGTAGCCGTAGCGCTTCAGGGCCAGCACGGCGTTGGGCCCGGCTTCGATGCCGCCGCGGATCATCCGCGTGAAGTGGACGCCGAGAAACGGAAAGCGGGGATCGGGAACCGGGTAGATCAGGTTCCGCACCAGAAACTCGCGGTCGGGCGTGAGCTGGTAATACTCGCCGCGAAACGGCACGACCTGTACGCCCGGCTCGACGCCGCACATCCGCGCCACGCGATCGGCTTCGAGCCCCGCGCAGGCGATCAGGTTCTGGCAGTGGAATTCGCCTTGGGTGGTGACGAGCGTCAGCCCGTCGGGGCGCCGCTCGACCGCCCGCACGCAGGCATCGAGCCGCACGGCGGCGCCGTGCTGGGCGGCCAGCTTGCCGTAGGTCTCGGTGAGCCCGACGTAATCGGCGATGCCGGTCTCGGGCACGTGCAATCCGGCGATGCCGGCGACGTGCGGCTCGAACTCCTTGAGTTCCTCGGCCTTGAGCCGCCTGAGCCCCGTGAGGCCGTTGGTTTCGCCGCGGCGATGGAGCTCGCCGAGCATTTCGACTTCGCTCGTTTCGGTCGCCACGACGATCTTGCCGCAGCGGTCGTGGGCCACGCCGTGCTCGGCGCAGAAGCGGTACAACGCCTCGCGGCCTTCGACGCAGTTGCGGGCCTTGAGCGAGCCGGGCTTGTAGTACAGCCCCGAATGGATCACGCCGCTGTTGTTGCCCGTTTGATGGGCGGCCAGGCGCCCTTCGGCCTCGAACACCGCCAGCTTTTTCCCATGTTCGGGCGCCAAGGCATAAGCCGTCGCCATGCCCACCACGCCCCCGCCGATGATGCCGATTTCGAACTCGCCGTCGCTCATGGATCGCCTGGGCGGAAAAACGTCAGGTATCGAGCGCGATCACGCGCGCTCGTGGAGCGAGGCAGAATCGCAAGCCGCGGCCCTGAAGTCAAGCCGGGGGTGAGAGAAAGAGGCGATTTGCACGGGAGCCTCCGCCTGGGGCTCCGCGTACCAATGGCCCGGCTATAATCAACGGCAATCAACGAAGCAGCCCATCGCCACACCGGGCTAGCGCAGACGCCGGTCCTTCGCATTTCCGATCCGTGGCGGTTTCCCCAGCGGGACCGAAGGAGCGACTCAGGGATCATGTCCGACGAATACAACGAAACGCCCTGGACCGAGCGGCAATGGGAAGCGTTTTTCCGCGAGAGCGAGCTCCGTTCGGCGCGGTTTGGGGAACTGTTCGAAACGCTGCGCGACCATCCAGACCGCGATGAACTGATCGACCGCGAGATGGGCTGGGATCGCGATGACGAAGAGCCGGAGTTCGAATCGCCGCCGGACGAGGAACTGGAATCCGAGGAGGAAGACGAGGAGGAACTCGAGCGGGAAAAGTCCGATCCGAGCGACTTGCCCGCCTACGCAGCCAGCTTCGCCTGGGGCCGCAGCGTGCTCAAGCTGCTCAAGAACGTCGGAGACCTGGAGACCGACCTGGACGAGACCGTCTCTCGCGCGATCGAGGGTTGCCTGAGCGTGGCGGCGAAGATCGCCGCGGGCAGCGCCATGGGCGAGGAGGACCAATCGCTGTGCGGAAATATCGTCTGTTGCAAACGGGCGGCGGCTTTTGCCGAGCAGGGGATCGAAGCCCTCGAGGAACTCGCCCAGCGCGGCTGCTTTCCTCGCGAAGCCCTTCAACCGCTCGTCGCGGAAGGCCAGCGCGTGCGCTTGTTGGTCGAAGAGCGGATCGGCGAATTGCGGTCTCGCGTGTGGTGGGAATGAACGTCGACATCGGCGGCGTAGACTTTTAGATTTGGGACAAGCGATTTTTGCCCGAGCGGCTTCGCACAAGGACGGGTCGTTAGCTTTGCGTCCCTCCAGTCTGGAAGAGCTGCGTGTTCTCGATTGTTCAAGGTCACAAAATCGCGTCGGGGCGTCGGCTCAAAATCTGGCTCTGCCGCACCTTAAGTTGCATCGGTCGATTTCACCGAAGCGGGGAAACCCAAGATGGCAACCCGCGTCGAGGTGTCGGACCGATGAGGGTTGCGCGCAATGCCCTAGAAGAGATTGACGGCTACGGTCCAGTGGCGCGCCATCTGAGTCGCTAGTAGTGGAAGACGGGTTGCCGACGCAACGCGCTTGATCACGGTGGATTTGTTTCCGTCGCCGTCAGTCGCCCACGTCGTTCTTGGCCTCTATCAACTTTTCAATATCAGCCGGCGCGGCGAGCGAATTCCTGTAGACCGATACCACTTTGCCTTCGCGGTCGATCAACACGGAGGTGGAATACCCGAACACATAGCGCTCGACGGTCTTGCCGTCATCAATGAGCACAGGGAACGTTATGCCTACCTCTGCCAGGTGCTTTGCGATCTCGTCGCGTGGCGCCTTCGCGTAAACTCCGATTACCTCCAGCCCTTGCTTATCATACGTCTCCCGAAAGCCCAAAAGGGGCGGCACGAGCGCCAAGAACGACCGCTGCCGCAGATCGAAGAGAACCAGCAGCACTGGCTTGCCGCGCAGAGATTTCCACGTCGGCGGCTCGTCAGCATTCAGCCAAACGTCGCCCGAAAGGTCGGGCGCCGGAGAACCGATCAATCTGGGCATAGCGGCTTTCAACTGCGCAATATCATCTTTCGAAAGCTTGAGGTATTGCGTGTTGGTGCCGTCGAATTCGAGACTACTTAAGCTGTAAACAACCCGGATCGAATAGGGCTCCGACGTTTGAGCCTCGGCTTCGGCCAGGATCTGTTCGACAAACTCGCGAACGCTGGCGATGTGTTCATTGCCCACCATCCAGAAGTAGTAGCCGTGGGCAAGCGTGCCGATGTCTAGGCGTTCCGACTCCGGACCCGGATCGAGGATCAACGCCCCCCGGTCATCCCAAAGATCGTAAGCCGTTCTCAGTTCTGGAGTCAAATCCGTCAGCTTCATCCCCACCACAGCAACGCTCTTCAGATTTGGCGGCAGTGAAATCTCCTGCAAGCGGACGTCGAGATCATTTTTGTCGCCATCGACAGCGAGCGACATTTGAGTTTTTTGTTTGAGGTCCAGAGCGCGGACACTCAATACCGTCGGCCCTTCGGCTATGCCCCTTAGCGCGAACCTGCCATTGCTGTCGGTTATTGTCGCTTTAAGCCGAGAACCCATCGCCCGCGAGGCCTTGACCATCACTTGAGGCGCCGGATCGCCTTTCGCGTCACGAACAGTCCCAGCGATCTTGCAGCCCCTCTGAAGCTCAACTTGCATCGCCGACCGCTCGTTCTCAGCGAGCGAATAAACGTCATCAATGCTGCGACTCACGAAATCTGGGTGGAAGAACTGGATGCCGCCTTTGGCAACTTCGTTGGCGATTGTAAAAGGCTTATCGGGATAGTTGAAAAGTTCAAACTCGCCATCCTGCTTGCTCATTGTACGTTCCACTCCGCCCGACGCACCGCTCGTGTAGGCGTTGGCTCCAATCTCAACAGACGGAATCGGTGTCCCGTTTTCATCAACGACAATGCCCTTGAAATAAAGCGCCGGGTGGAGGCTCAAATTGGTTTCGGAAACAACGCCGGGTGCAACTTCGGGACGCGGCGCGTCGCCGCCGCGCATCAAAGTCCCGGAAAGCCTGCGATAGCCGGACTTCATTGCATCAATGGAGATGGTCGTAGGCTCTGTGATTCCCGGAATCTCCAGCCGATACGCTCCATTGTCATCGCTGATTGCTTCGAACTGCTTGTGATCGCTGCCGTGAATCGCGAATCGCATATCCGCGGCCGGAATCGCAACTCGCACGCGAACTCCGGCCAGTGGCTCGCCTCCTTCGTCTCGCACTCGACCTTGCAATGCCGCTGCGCCGACTTTTCGCTTCGGCTCCTGCTCGGCGGCGAGGCTGAAGAGGAGCGGCAACGCGACGAGAGTCGCCACGAGCAGAGCCGTCCGGGCATTCAGGCAATTGGTTTGAGGGTGGATCAGCATGCGAATCCTCCTGGACAACGAGTTGGTGGAACAAACCGCGGTTTTCCGAGCGGCCCGACTCCAGATCGGCGGCCGTTCCCCGCAGCACCCTGGTTAGACCGCAATGTCTCCAGCTCGCAGCTTCCGCTCTGGCCGCGGCGACTCGCTCGGCGGCGGACAAAGTCCCCCACCAATGTTATTCCCCGCCATCCCAATGCCGAATCCGCATCAACCGATCGTCGTGCTAACGACATCGACCCAGCTCAACAAAATCATGACCAAGCCGACGGCCCATAACCACTAGGCAATCTGATCTCGATTCATAGCGTGCGACGTGGTCTAACTCGGTGTTAGGGGTATTATCGCGCCGGTGGCCGCTGGCCACAAGCAAGACCGCCGCGCTTTGGCAAGTCCACTGTCAAAAGTCGCATCTGTCACATCGTCCGAGGCCCCCGCTGATACCCCTCGCTCGCCTCGGAGTTCACGACCGACGCGGGAATCGGCGCTTTGTCAAGCGCATTTGCCGTATCGACAAAGCGCGGGCAGAAAAACGGAAACTGGAACCCCGACGCCTCGGCGTTCACGGGCGGCGCTAGGCTTCAGCCGCCTTTCGCCGGTTCGGCGGGGCCGACGAGCCGCCGCGGCGAGCGGCCGATGAGAACGCCGCACATGCCGCCGCGCTGGGCGACGTTGACGACCTGCTTCTGCGAGGCTCGCCCGACGATGCCCAGCCCGT
>DATKRK010000382.1:0-15442 GCA_035532215.1 Pirellulales bacterium
GGATTTCGGGCGGCAATGCCTGCAGTTGTTCGGGCGTAATCGGCGCTTGCGGCGGCAACATACCGACTATTTCGCCGATTTCGCCTCATGCGCGAAGAGCAGTTTTCGCCCCGGCTACGCCGGGGCGTGAACGGTTACGCCGCAAACCGCTCGTATTAGGCTACATTTTCAAGACGCGAGCGACGGCGCTACCGCGATAAACGTGTTTCAACGCGACGCATCGATTGCCCTAAGAATTCCCGTTCGATGGTATCGGCGCGCCGAGCTGCGAATTAACCCCGAGCGTGTGGAAATTCCGACAGCGGGCAAGACGCAGAGGAGCGTGTTCATTACGCTCGATCCACAAAGGGTGGACAGCGAGGCGATTGTCACCGCGTTGGCGCCATGCGTCAACGTGTTGTGGCAGCGGAAGCTGAATCCAAACGTGGTGGAGGTGCGCATCGAAATAGATGCAGATGCCGCGGCTGCGGACACTAGACGTACCATCCCGTTGTTGGCATGCCGTTTGGCGCTCGAAGACTCGCCTGAACACTTTCTGAAGGGCTTTCGTCCGAGGTTGTTCGCGAGAGAGCGTTAGAGCCAGCTTCCAGTATTGCATACAATGCGTATCAACAGGACCAGCGAGCGTGTACAGGACGCGCACGAAGTGGCAAGTTTTGGGCGCACGGCGTGGCGCCTGCTGGCCGCGCACGTGGCGTTGGTGGCCTGGATCGGGTTTCGCATTAGCCCGACGTGCGACGAAGTGGGGCACTTGCCCGCCGGGCTGTACTGCTGGGAGTTCGGGCGGTTCGACGTCTATCGCGTCAATCCGCCACTGGTGCGGGCGCTGGCGGCGCTGCCGGTCGCTTGCTCGCGGCCGAAACTGAATTGGAAACAAGACAATCTCTGCGGTTGCTGGATTTTTTCGAGAAACTGCTTGCAATGCGTCGGCGGCCGCGTTATTATTATTCGCGTGTTAGCGTTCTCTCTGGTCTTTCTATACCATGCAACGCTACCGGGGGAAAGGGGAAGTCGAATGGCGCAGCCTTTAGACGCGGGCGTCGGATCGCTCTGATCGTTGATTTTTGCGCGGGACAAAACGCCTTGCAACGGCGCAGCGATGTTTTTTGTCTCGAGCGAGTGAAGCGCTCTTGCGCAGAGCAGGCCGTCTCTGAAAATCACCGTGGCCTGCGAAGCGCAGGTTCGCTTGGTGTAGTGGTGAGACAAACTCGGCGTGCCTTTGATCTGTTTCAGCCGCCGAGATGCGGGGCCTGTTGTTCGGGTCTCTCGGCGGCGGCATTATTTCACGTTTGATTCTTTGCGTACGGAGGGTTCCTATGAAACCGCAATCGTGGCTCAGGGTTTTCATGAGTGTCGTAACGTGTGCCTTGGTTGTTTTCGCGTTGTGCCTGACGCAGATTGTCTTCGCGGCCGGCGGCTGTTGTTGCGATCCGTGCTTGGGTAGCTCGTACTGGGATTACGGAGATGCCGTTTGGTGCTGCTGGTGCTCCGAATTCGGCGAGTGTGACTACCACAAGTGCGATGACGCAGCTTCGGAGTGTTGCGCGCTTAACCTCTCGGGAAACGGATTGGAGTGCGACCCCATTGGTGGTGAAACTTGCTGTGCATTCAACGCGTGTGGAGGAACGGGCTGCCCAGGGGAGTAACTGCTTTTGTGACGCCTCGCTCTGCCACGCGCAGAGCGGCGTGCAGCGACGCGCATTTTTGCGTGACTCAGGGATATGTCTGCACCGGGCTCGCGAGCGCTGCGCGTTGCCGATACTGCCACGAGGACTTTCATTTATGCGACGGCTCGCAATTTCCACTGCAGTAGTATTATTTCTGGCCTTGAATGGCGCCCTTGTTTACCGTGCGTGGCGCAGGCCCGCTGAAAGCGGTTCGGCACCGTTAAACCCGGAGGAAGCAAAGTTCCAGGAAGACGCGCCGAAGCGTGAAGCCATGGCTAACGCTTGGATCGCGGAATGGAACTCAAGCAACGCCATCCCGATTATGTCCGCGGAACTGCCGGCGGCAATTGCAAGCTTGAAGGGCGGGAATTGTCTCCCTGTGCAATCACCTGGTGTTGCAGTTAACTTCAAGGCCCTCGACAACGCCCAAGTTGAGGATCTCAACGCCGCCATCACGGGTTTTCTGCGCGCTTACGCCGCAGGCGACGCAGAGGCTGTAATTCGATACATGCACGATCGCGGCAAACGGTTTGATTCGTCGAGGAGGCATTTTCTCGAAAAAGGCATGAAATCAAAGGGGGAAACTGATTTTGAACGGCTGTCGAACGAAGAACTATACGCGCGAGCCTGGAAAGTCAAGAATGGCGGAGCGCACTGCGAGTCGTTGGTTGCCGATTGCAGTTGTCGACAAGTGTGGGACGGCATGAAGCTTCCTGCCAATGAAGTGCATGGGTTCACCCGCCATGGAATCGACCATCCTGACGCCCCGGCAGTGTACCTTGGACGCATCATGAATGGTTCGCGGTCGTCGGCGCACTTCTGGGCTCCCGAGCGCGGCTCGATCGACGAGGAATTACGCGGCAAGCTCCCCGTTCTTCTTGCGGACGTGAAACTCGTCCTAGGTTACGATGACGAGTTCTATGATGAACGCGCTCCTTGGCTCGTGCGATTCTGGTACAACCGCGCCGCTCGGAAATGGCAACCGATCTGCCTTGAGGTGTTCGCCGGTCATCCTAAGAAAAGCCGGTTCCCACAATGGCTATTCTAATCCTTAATCAAGCGAGACTCAGAGAAATTGCGGGGGCGAAATTGCTAAAAATACCGTGCTTTACGGCCGTAAGTCGTGCTAGCACGACTCGAGGTCGCGCTCACCTGAAAACGCATGCTTGACATTCACGTTTTGTTCAAAAATGCCGTAAAAATGGGCCTCAAATGAACCTTGTTAGCAAAACTACGCTTGTTTAAGGTCTAATCAGCGGGGGTATGCACTAATGCGGTTCAATCGCCTAGTCGCGGCTATTGTTGCTGTGTCGCTTGCACAGATTTGCGTTTGCATAGCTACCTGGCCCATCGCATCGAGCGGTGGTTCGACGATGCAGCCTCGCTTGAGAGTCGTGCCACGGAAAGTCGAGCTTGGAGCGGTGGCGCTGAGTGAAGTCAAGCTTGTTGAGGCCCGCATTTGCAACGACGGCGCATCGCCTCTTCGGCTCGACCAGCCGCTGAGCACTTGCGGCTGCGTCAAGCCGACGCTGCCGGTCACGACCGTACCGCCACGCGGCGAGGTGAGCCTTCGGCTTCGCGTCACGGCGCCGACGACGCCGGAGAACATCTTGCAGACAGTGACGTTAACGTCGCGCGACGCACCTGGCGTTTCCTGGGCCGTCACCGTTTTGGGGCGCGCGGAGGCCGAAATCTGGGCGAGTCCGCCGAGGCTTGAGGTCGAAGTGGATGATTCCGGCGAAGGGCGACGCGATTTCACCGTTCATTCGGTACTCCGCGTCGAGCCTTTGGAGGTCGAGTCGAGTTCGGAATTCTTGCGCGTCGAGCAGCTTTCGGACGCAACTGCGAGCAGACGCTATAGACTTCACATTCACCGTGCGACGGAGGGCGACGCTTTTCTGAATGTGTTTCAAAACGACGGTAAGCTGGCCCTTCAAGTTCCGGTGCGATGGCATCGCCGAGCCGAGGTAACGATGCGTCCCGAGTATATGTTCATACCTGGCGGCGAGGCGGCACGTAAAGTCGTTTTTCTGACAGTCGATCCGCGCAAGGCGGGCATGGAGCCGATCGTCGAGCCGTTGGTTCCATGGTTGCGAATCATGCGCAGGCGGCAACTCAATCGGCACACGTTCGAGTTGGAGATCCTCGCCGATTCGACGTCTGTGCCGCAGCAAATCGAGCCTGGAATGCCACTTTTCGCCGCCCGCTTGCAGCGGCCCAAGGCGCCGAACTACCACTTTCTTGGATACCCAATTCGCAGTGCATCGTCGCGAGGGCTCGATTGAACTTTGGACCAACCGCCGCGTGTTTGGACTGAGATCTGATTCTGCGAGTTAACCCTCGGAACGATTGACTTTGAACCGTAAAATGCCATGGCGGACTCAGGTAGTTCACAAACGCACCTCACGCCAGTGGGATGCTTGTTGCTTACGCTGCACGCCGCGCTCGCGGGCTGGCTCGCGCTGTGCATCAGTCCGACATGCGACGAAGTCGGGCACTTGCCCGCCGGGCTGTACTGCTGGGAGTTCGGGCGGTTCGACGTCTATCGCGTCAATCCGCCGCTGATACGAGCGCTGGCGGCGCTGCCGGTCGTCTGTTCGCAGCCGAAGCTGAACTGGAAACGTTATGTCTCGGGCGCGCGGGCGCGGCCCGAGTGGGCGCTAGGCGAAGATTTCGTGGCGGCCAACGATGAGGGTGACCGAGGCTGGCTGCGCTATTTCGTGATGGCCCGCTGGGCGTGCATTCCGCTCAGCGTGCTCGGCGGATATGTCGTCTGGCGGTGGGCAACGGAACTGTACAGCCGAGAGGCGGGACTGCTGGCGCTCGTCTTGTGGTGTACCTGCCCGAACGTGCTGGCGTGGGCCTCGACGATCTGTCCCGATCTGGGCGCAACCAGCCTGGGGCTGGCGGCTTCATATCTCTTCTGGCGCTGGCTGCGGCGGCCGAGTTGGCGCCGCGCGATGGCGGCGGGGGTCGTACTGGGGCTGGCTGAACTTTCCAAAACGACTTGGATCATCCTCTACGCCTTGTGGCCCTTGATGTGGCTAACGTGGCAGGCCGGCAGTCGCCGCGACGCAGGTGCAGCGCAATCGCGGCGCCTAACGGCCGCGGTGAAAAAAGCGGCCAAGCCGCTGGCCCAATTGGCCGCGATGCTAGCGCTGGGCGTTTACGTGATCAACCTGGGCTACGGTTTCGAGGGAAGCTGCCGGAGGCTCGAAGACTATGATTTCGTCAGCCAGACGCTGACGGGCAAAGGAATCCGCACTGGCAATCGCTTCGCCGGAACAGCGCTGGGCAAGCTTCGGTTGCCGCTTCCGGAGAATTACGTGAGCGGCATCGACTTGCAGAAAGCGGATTTCGAGGCGGGCAAAGATTCATATCTCTGCGGCGAATGGAAGCACGGCGGCTGGTGGTACTACTATCTATTCGTCGCCATCCTCAAAGTTCCGCTGGGCACGTGGGCGCTGGGGCTGATGGCGCTCGTGCTAACGTGGTCGCACGCCACTCGGTTGCGGCCCCGGTATTTTGCCGGCTGGCGGAACGAGTTGGTGCTGCTGCTGCCGGCCGCGGCGGTGTTCGTGCTGGTCAGTTCGCAAACCGGCTTCAGCCGCTATTTTCGCTACGTGCTGCCGGCGTTTCCCTACGTCTACGTCTGGATCGGCAAAGTCGCCAGCAGCGTGCCGCTCGGCCAGCGCACGACGGCCTGCGCAATGGCCGGCGCCGTTGCCTGGACGGTCGGTTCGAGCGCCATGGTTTATCCGCACAGCATGTCGTATTTCAACGAACTGGCCGGCGGCCCGACCGGCGGGCACCGCTACGTGATCGACGCCAATGTCGATTGGGGACAGGACATGGTCTACCTGGCCGAATGGCTTGAGCGGCATCCCGAGGCGGCGCCGCTCTACATGGCGTACCTCAGCTTCATCAAGCCGCGTCATTTCGGCATCGACCACGCCACGCCCCCGGAAGGGCCGCATCCCGACGTGCGGTACGACCCCGAGGACGAGGCACTCTCGGCGTTGGGGCCGCGGCCCGGCTGGTACGCGATGAGCATCCATCGCACGCACAGCAACCGGCAGCGGTATCTGAATTTTCTCGACTTCGAGCCGGTCGCGCGCGCCGGGTACTCGATCAACCTCTACCACATTACGCCGGAGGCGGCCAACCGCGAGCGCGTCAAGCTGGGGTTGCCGCCGCTACGTCAAGATGATGCCGACGCGCGGCCGCCAAATCCGGCCCGGCGTGTTGTGAAGCGGAAATCGCCATGAACCGCCGTCTGGCCAACTCGCTTCCGCTCGCGGTGCTGGCGATAGCCGTCGCCGGCGGCTCGGTCTTGCGCGCATGGCGGCTGGGCGAGCGAAGCATGTGGTTCGACGAAAGCGTTTCCTACGCCACGATCACCCGGTTCTCGTGGGCCGAAATGATCGAGCGGACGGGGCAGGCGGTCCATCCGCCGTTGTACTACATCGTGCTGCGGCTCTGGTCGCTGTGCTGGGGCACGTCGCTTACGTCGTTGCGCGCCTTGTCGGTCGCGCTCGGCGCGGCGACCATCGTCGGCGTGTATTTGTTTTGCCGAGATACATTCGGACCGTGCGCCGTCGAGGCAGATCGAGCACCCAGCGCCGTCGAGCACGGCGCGCGAAATACGGCGGCTTGCATCGCCGCAACGGCGGCCGCATTGCTGGCGACCTCAAGCGTCCATATCGTCTGGTCGCAAGAAGCCCGGATGTACATGCTCGGCGCCTGCCTGGCGGCGTTCAGCACGTGGTCGCTGGTGCGCGCGCTGCGCTCGGGACGGCCGCAATGGTGGGCGCTCTATACATTACTCGCCGCCGCCTTCATCTACACGCACAATTTCGCCGCCTTCACGATCTTTGCTCAGGCGTGTTTCGCATTTCTTGCGCCGGCGTGGAAACGGCCGGGCGATGGCTGGAACGTGGGCCGCCGGAGTTCTCTGCAGACGCTCGCCGCGCTGGCTGCGGTAGTCCTGCTCTATTTGCCGTGGGCGCCGACGCTGGTGCGGCAAGCGACGCGGGTCAACGGCGATTACTGGATTCCGCCGGTCCGCGCCTGGACCCTGCCGAATGCGTGGTATGACTTGGTGGTTCCGCGCAACGGCTTCGAGGCCCCGCCCAGGCTGGCGGTCGTCGTCGTCGCGGCGGATCTGCTGGCCGTCGTCTTCGTCGCGTGGCGCGCGGGAAAGATGGGCGGCCGGCTCGTTGCGCTGCTCGTGCTCGTTCCCGTCGCGTGCGCTCTGGCCGTCTCGGCATTCGGAACATCGATCATCATCGACCGCTATTTCTTGTTCGCTCAATTATTCTTGCTATGTGCCCTCGCCCGCGCCGTTTGGGTTCTACCTGGCGCGCCGCTGCGCATTGCGGCAACGGTAACGCTTTTGTCCGGCGGGTTGTTGCTCCACCAGCGACATTGGACGGCCCTCGAACGAGGTCGCGCGGAAGGCCTTTCCGCGGCCGTCGCGCATGTCATGCGGCGTCGCCAGGCGGACGAGCCGCTGATCGTGGTCAATCCGGCTTTGTTCCAGGCGGTTCGATATTACGCTAGCGATGAGGCGCCCGTCCGGCTTTTCGCACCCGAGCGTCTTTCTCACTACAACGGCGGTCCGTTGCTGTTGCCCGGCGATGTCTGCGACGACTTGGCGTTGGCGGCTTCGCACGCGAGGCGCGCCTGGGTGTTCGACAGTTCGGGCTTTCAGTCGAGCTTTCCTCGATATCGCCTGACCTCGGTTTGGCGGCCCCGCGACGGCACGCAGCGGTCGTTTCGCGAGGCTAACTATTTTCAGGGGGCGATTTACGTGACAGAATATGAGCGGCGCGAGGACGTGGCCGTTGGAAGAATACGATGAAAGCGCTTCCGATCTATCTGGCGGTTGTGGTACTGTGGGCGGCGAGCTTGACGGCCGAGGAAGTGAAGGAGCGGCTGACGCAGGACTTTCGCGAACAGTTCGACCCGAGTCAGTTCGAACTCGTCGGCGGCGACGCGCCGACTCGCTACTGCCGGCCGGGGAAAGACGGCGTCCTGCTCTCGATCCCCGCGGCGGACGAGCGGGTCAGCTTCTGCGGATTGCAGTTGCGATCGGTCGTCCGCGGCGACTTCGAGATCACGGCTTCTTATCGGATCTTGAATTTGCCGCGCGTCGCAAAGGGCCACGGCGCGGGCCTGAAAATCTCGATCAAGGACGCCGCGCAGGAGGCCGCCAGCCTGCAGCGGATACGCACCAAAGGAGGCCAGATCTACTCGGCGCACCGCGCGGTGGTCAAAGCCGACGGCGGCCTCGATCACAGTTCCGAGACCAGGCCCACGCGGGCCATGTCGGGCAAACTTCGGCTGGTCCGCACCGGGCCGACGCTGCGTTATCTCGTTCAGGAGGGGGAGGCGGACGAGTTCACCGAATTGCGCCGCGTAGAGTTTGGCGATCGCGATGTGGTGCAGACGTATTTCGCGGCTCAGACCGGGGGCTCCGGTACGGAAGTCGAAGTCGCCTTGACGGGCATCGAGGTCGCGGCGGCTGAGCTACGGCCGCTGCACGAGAGGAAGACATCGACGGCATCGCGGTGGCCGATCATCGCCTTTCTCGCGTTGGCGGTTGGCGGCACGGCGGCGGCGCTGTTCGTCGCCAAAGCGAGACGCAGCCGCTCGGCTTGAGCGGCGGTTGAGCGTTTTTTTTTCGCAGGCGGACCATGTACTCGCACAACTTTCGGAATCGCGGCGTTACGCTGGTGGAATTGATCGTGACGGTGGCCGTGATTGGGATCCTGATCGCCGTTTCCTTACCGGCGGTGCAGCGCGCCCGTGAAAGCGGCCGCTTGGTGCAGTGCAGGAACAACTTGCGGCAAATCGGCGTCGCGCTGTCGAGCTATCAAGCGGCACATCAGGTCTATCCGTTCGGCGTCGGGGCGGATGATGACAAACCAGGCTCGCCGACTTACACGTCGAGTTCGAGCCGTCGTTACTCCATTCACTCGCAACTGCTCCCCTTCTTGGAACTCTCGCCCGTCTATGAGAGGATCGACTTCCGCATCCAGCCGTTTTTCCCCGACACGACGGGCGATCCGGCGGTCGTCACGGGCAACGGGCCCAACGAGCGCGCGGCCGTGACGCACATTCCGGCGTTTATTTGCCCGTCGGACGTCAACCGGCTGCACCGGCCGTGGGGTACGAACAATTACCGCTCTTGCAACGGCAGCTCATGGCAGGGCCGGACCGCCGACGGCATGTTCGGCCAGGCCGTTGCGTTTCGGCCGGCCGACGTACTCGACGGTCTCTCGAACACCGCCGCGTTCAGCGAACGAATTCGCGGAGACGACGAGCACGAACTCATCGACCTCGACTCGGATCTCTTCGGCCTGGCTCAGAACTGGACCGAACCGACGCTACGGCAGTGGTGCGACCAACTCACCGCCAGCGAGGCGGCGACGCTCGCGATCCAGGATTCGAATAGCGGCATGACGTGGTTGGAAGGCAACATGCTCTGGACGCGATACAATCACGTCTTGCCGCCGGGCAGGCCGAGTTGCAAGGGACAATATACCTGGGACGGCGTCGCGATGACCGCCAACAGCCGCCACAACGGCGGCGTCAACCTGTTGCTGGCCGATGGCGCCGTGCAATTCGTGAGCGTCGCGGTCGACCGCAACGTCTGGAGCGCTCTTGGCACGAGGAGGGGCGGAGAGGCCATACGCGCCGATTGGTGAGCACCAAGCGCTGTTCGCCGCGCCTCGACCGCGACGCTACTTGGAATTACTTGGACAGACGCATGAGAGAAAGCGGCGATGATCGCGCGATAAGCCTGAGGATGCTGGCGGAGTTTTTCTGCTGGGCGACGCTCGTTTCCATGTTTATTTCGCGACTCGTCGACGGACCTGGCGTATCGCTGGATCAAGAAGCGTTTCGCTGTACTGCCGCGCTCGTAGTGGTTATTGGCGCGATCGGCCTTCGAGCAAAGCAATTCCGTGAACGGCAAAGAGCTGATCGTTCGCCAGCACCACACGGGCAGGCGGAAAGCTGAATAAAGCCCGATGGCTCGCATATTACAGCAACTCGCTGATCGGCTGCCCTGTGGTAAGCGGCATCGGGCGACCGTCGTCGGTATAATAGGTGTTGCTCGCCAGGTCGTAGCCCAGGGCCTTGAACACGGTCGCGTGGATGTCGGCCGGAATGACCGGCCGCAGCCGAGGCACGGCGCCGGTGCGGTCCGATTCGCCGACCACCTGGCCGCCGCGAATGCCGCCGCCGGCCAATACCATCGAATAGCATTGCGGCCAGTGGTCGCGGCCGGCGTCCTTATTGATCGCCGGCGTGCGGCCGAAATCGCCCATCCAGACGACGAGCGTCGTGTCGAGCAGCCCCCGCTCGCTCAGGTCGTCCAGCAGCGCGACATAAGCCTGCTGCATCGGCGGCACGAGCCGGTTCTTGAGTTGATTGAAATTGTCCTTGTGCGTATCCCAGGTGATGCTCGGCCCGTTGACCGTGGTCACGAATCGCACGCCCGCTTCGACCAGCCGGCGGGCCAACAGGTGCGATTGGCCCCAGGTGTGCCGGCCGTATCGCTCGCGCACCGCCGCCGGCTCGCGCGACAGGTCGAACGCCTGCCGCGCCTCGGCGGCAGCCATCAGCCCCAGCGCCTTGCCCTGGTAGACTTCGTAATCCTCGATCGCCGGGTTTTCCCAGGCGCAGCGGTCGAGCTGGCCGAGCAATCCGCGGCGGGTTTCGAACCGCCCTTGGCTCACGCCGTCGGTCAGCCCCAAGTTCGGCACCTTGAAATCGTTCTTGTTCGGATCGCCGTTGATCACCAGCGGATCGAAACGCGGCCCGAGGCAGGCGCCATACTGGCCAGGCGTGATATAGAGCAGGCTGTCGCAGTGCGGAGCGGGCGTGATCACGTAGGGCGGCAGGCTGCCCGAGTAGCCGTTGCGCTCGGCGAGCCAGCCGACCAGCGTGCCGAAGCACGGATGGTCGGATCGGCTGGGGTTGATTAGCGTGCTGTCGATGCGGTACGGCCGGCCGACGATCGACCAATACATGCCCGAGTTGTGCCCGCCGTGGCGATGGTGTACCGTGCGGACGATCGCCAGCTTGTCGGTTCGCTTGGCCAACTCGGGCAGCAACTCGGAGATAGAGATGCCCGGCACGTTGGTCTCGATCGGCTGAAACGGCCCGCGCACCGTGTCGGTCGCCTGGGGTTTCATGTCCCACAGGTCCAGGTGGCTCGGCGCGCCGCAGTTGAAGATCAAGATCACCGATTTAACCGGCGATTTCTGCTCGGGCGCCGCTGCGGCACGTGCCCGCAGCCAATCGCTCCAGAACAGCCCCATCGCGCCGAAACCGGCCGTGCCAAGCTGCACGGCCGCTCGGCGGCTGATGCGCGGATCAAAATTGCGACTCGCCGGGCGGTTCATCGTCGAGTCCTTTGCTTCAAGTGCGATTCTTGGCGGGATGTCCGGCCAGGCGTTCGCAACCGATTGGCCGGTTTGGATGCGTCTGCCATTTTAACCTTCGGCGTCGGGGAACGGAAAGCTGGAAAGTCGGCGTTTCCTGCGCGGGCGAATGGAGGGCCGGGCGCCCTCGCCCGGCGAGACCGGCTAATGGAGGGCCGGGCGCCCTCGCCCGGCAATCTCGAAGGCCCGGACGCCGGGGTGGCTGTCGGCACAGCGCAGCGATGCCCCAGGCCGTGTTCCAGCATGCCGGGCGAGGGCGCCCGGCCCTCCTGTGATTTGCATTGTGCCGGGCGAGGGCGCCCGGCCCTCCATGCACCTGCGATGCGCCGCTTTCAGAAGCCGGCCAGCCGCGTGTCGGCGTCGCCAAACCGTTCCAGCCGCACGTCCATGCGATCCATGATCGACAGATACAGACTGCACAATTTGCGGTTCTCGTCGCCTTGCTCTGAGTAATCGAGCACGCGACCCGTCTCCAGCGCGCCGCCCAGCCCGCCGGCCAGCACCAGCGGCACGCGGGTCGAATCGTGCCTGCTGCCCGACCACATGTTGGAGATGAACATCAGGCAGGAATTGTCGAGCACCGTGCGGTCGCCTTCGGCCATCGCGTCGAGCCGGCCGGCCAGATAGGCCAACTGGCCGACGTAATACCGCGTCACGCGCTCGTAGGAGTCGGACTGGTCCTCGTGCGAAGCCGGGTGATGAGCAAGACGGACGTCGAGGAACGGATAGAACAGCCCGGAAAGATCGCGGCACAACAGCAGCGTGGCGACGCGCGTCTTGTCGGTCTGGAAGGCCAACGCGATGATGTCGCACATCAACCGCATGTGCTCGCGTATATCCTCGGGCAGTCCGTTGTCGGGCCGAGGCATGGCGATCGCCGGCCGGTCGCGGTCGCGGGCTCGCTCCTCGGCCGCGTCCTTCATCGCCCGGGTGCGCTCGATCTGCTTTTCTACTTCGCGGACGCTCGTGAGATACTCGTCGAGCTTGGCTCGATCGGCGCGGCTCACCTGCCGGCTGACGTGCGCGGCGTGTTCTTTGACGCGGTCCAGGATGCTCAGCGTGCGGCGGCTGCCCTGATTGTCGAACAGGCTGTCGAAGGCGAGCGAAGGATAGGCCTCCATCGGCACGGGCGAATCGGCGTCTTGCCACGAGATGTGCGAACTGTAGGCCATCGAGAAGTTCGTCTCGTGGTAGCCGGTGATCGGCTGCTCGCAGCCCAGCACCAAGCTCGGTTGCGGCGTATCGTCGGCCAGCCGGGCGGCCAGCGCCTGATCCATGCTGACGCCGCCTCTGAGCACGGCGCCTTTTTGCAGCGCGGCGCCCGACAGGATATTGCCCGTCTGGCCTGGGTGAATGCCGACGCCGGTGGCGTGCTTGTTGAACAAGCCGTCGATCACGTTCAGCTTGGCTTTGAACGGCGCCAGCGGTTCGAGGCTCTTGCTCAACTCCATTTCGGCGCCCGCGCCTTTGGCCGACCAATTATTCGGGCTGATGCCATTGCCCATGAACAGTGCGGCGAAGCGCTTGGGATGCTTCGGCGCCGCGTCCGTTCCGTTCTGCTCATCGCCCCAGACAGGAATCGACTCCAGCCACGGTAGCGCCATCGCCACGCCCACGCCGCGAAGGACAGTGCGGCGGTTTAATCGGGAGCGATGAGCAGTCATCGGGGCGATCCGTGCGTTGGTCGGTAAGTAATGGGGTCGAGCATCGATTTCACCTATCAATTTATCATGATCGGACGCGAAACGCACGACGAGTGGCGAAACGAAGCGCTGGCATCAGTCCCGTAGGGACGAAAGAATGTAGCCAGGGGCGCGAGCCCCTGGAGGGTGCTGCGCTATCGAATTGAGCGAATTTCAAAGAGCGGCAATCCTAGGAGCAGGACTCAATGGCCCACACGTTTACCAACCTTCTGTACCATATTGTGTTCAGCACGAAGGAACGTGAGCCGCTGATTCGCGACACATGGAAAAGCGAACTCTATGCCTACCTGGGCGGCATAGTTCGCAACGAACGCGGGATCCTGCTGCAAGCGGGCGGTACGGCCGACCATGTGCACTTGCTGCTGAAGTTGCCGGCCAGCGTGGCAGTCGCCGACATGCTGCGGCTCATCAAGGCCAACTCCTCGAAATGGGTCAATGAGAGCGGTATGTCGCCCGGCGCGTTCGCCTGGCAAACAGGCTACGGCGCATTCAGCGTCAGCGAATCGCAAGCCCCTGCGGTCGATCGCTACATTCAGAATCAAGTCGATCACCACCGCGGGCAATCGTTTCAAGAAGAGTTCGTCGCCTTGCTCCAGCGGCACGGCGTCGTTTTCGATCCACGATATCTTTGGGACTGAGACGCGAGGACGCCGTTTCGCCCCTAACGGGGCTGCCGACGATTTTCTTGCTTGCATCGCGTCCCAGGGGCTCGCGCCCCTGGCTACATTCTGTCGCCGCTACGCGGCTAGGGGACAGACGCTTGCCAGCCGCTTGCGAATCTGGCACGATGCCGGTTTCTAGCGGCCAACGAGTTCGGCCTTGCAAAAAGTTCCCTCTCCCTTTGGGAGAGGGTTAGGGTGAGGGCTCAATGTTTTGCGGCGTTTCCCTCACCCCGGCCCTCTCCCAAAGGGAGAGGGAGAATACTTAGCTGCGCCCAGGCGAAACCAACGACCATCCGAGAGACCCAAGCCATGCCCGCCTTCCCTGATATCCAAAAAATCACGTTCGAAGGTCCCAAGAGCAAGAACCCGCTGGCCTTCCATCATTACAACCCGGAGGAAGTGGTCGAAGGCAAGCCGATGAAGGACCATTTCCGCTTCAGCGTGGCCTATTGGCATACGTTCCGCGGCACGGGCAGCGACCCGTTCGGCCCAGGCACGATGCACCGCCCGTGGGAAGCGGCCCACGATTCGGTCGAGAACGCCAAGAACCGCGTCAAGGTCGCCTTCGAGTTCATGGAAAAGCTCGGCGCCGGGTTTTATTGCTTCCACGATCGCGACGTCGCCCCCGAGGGCGCCACGCTGGCCGAGAGCAATAAGAACCTCGACGCGATCGTCAAAGTGCTCAAGGAAGAGCAACAGCGCAGCGGCATCCGCCTGCTGTGGGGCACGGCCAACTTGTTCAGCAACCCGCGGTACATGCACGGCGCCGCCACGAGCTGCAACGCCGACGCTTTCGCCTACGCCGCGGCCCAGGTGAAGAAGGCCCTCGAGGTGACGAAAGAACTCGGCGGCGAGAACTACGTGTTCTGGGGCGGCCGCGAAGGGTACATGAACCTGTGGAACACCGACATGAAGCGCGAGCTGGACCACCTGGCCCGCTTCATGCACATGGCAGTCGACTACGCGAAGCAGATCGGCTTCACCGGGCAGTTCCTGTTCGAGCCGAAGCCCAAGGAGCCGACCAAGCACCAATACGATTTCGACTGCGCGGCCTGCATCAACTTTCTACGGGCCAACGGCCTGGCCGACAAGGTGAAGATGAACATCGAAACCAACCACGCCACTCTGGCCGGCCACACGATGCAGCACGAACTGGAATACGCCGGCGCCCAGGGCTTTTTGGGCTCGATCGACGCCAACACGGGCGACCTGCTGCTGGGCTGGGACACCGACCAGTTTCCGACCGACATTTATCTGACCACGCAGTGCATGCTCTCGATCCTCAAGTACGGCGGGCTGGCGCCGGGCGGAGTGAACTTCGACGCCAAGGTTCGCCGCGAAAGCTTCGAGCCGGTCGACTTGTTCTACGCCCACGTCGGCGGCATGGACGCCTTTGCCCGCGGGCTGAAGATCGCCGCCGCGATCCGCGCCGACGGGATGCTGGCGAAGATTGTCAACGACCGCTACGGCTCGTGGGATTCCGGCGTCGGCGCCGAGATCGAAGCCGGCAAGGCCAGCTTCGCCTCGCTCGAAAAGTACATGCTCGACAAGGGCGAGATCACGCCCAACAAGAGCGGCCGGCAAGAGATGCTGGAGAATTTGATCAACATGTATTTGTAGGTCGGAAGGGCGAGGCGTCAGCCCCCTGGCCGGCGTGCAGCACGCGGAATGCAAGACATCACGCTGGGACCAATGGCGATGTTCGGCATCGGCCCGATGGAATTGATGATTGTCGGCGCCATCGCGCTCTTGCTGCTCGGCGGCCCGGTCGTTGCCGTAGTCATCGTCGTCTTGGCGCTGCGGAAAAAGCCGATGCCGCCGAATCCGGACCTCGCGTCTTGTCCCGACTGCGGCCGGCTCGTTTCGCGTCAGGCGGCGAGTTGCCCGCAGTGCGGCCGGCCGATGAATGTCTGACGGCCTTGACCGAACGCCGCCGCGGCCAACAGTCCGAAAAC
>DATKRK010000383.1:0-13890 GCA_035532215.1 Pirellulales bacterium
GGCCCGCGAGACGCCGATCGGGATCGGGGGTAAAATCTTCCCGGATCCCAGGCATAAATGCCTGGGCTAAGTAAAAGAGCGCCCGTGGCGGTGGCGGCGCGGAACAAAATCGACGTAGACTCGGCCCCGCATCGGGCCTTAAAATCGTGCATTTTGCGCAGCCCCACGCGCTCGACTCGCGACACGCGGGGCTGCGCCCCGCCCTACAGCTACAGCTTAGGCTGTCGTCTTGCCATCCGTAGGAACTCGGGTTGCATTAACCGAAAGCGCGCCGAAAATGCGGGCGACCGCCGCTCGCCGCGTCTTGAAACCCCGCCTTGGAACTTTCGTCGCTTTCAGCATGACCAGCCAGGCTTTTGCCGCCGATTTGGCTCGTTTCGGTCCCGGCGCCTTGCACTCGGCCGAGACCGGGGGCCGCGTCGTCTCGGCGGCCGAAAGCCGGGCCTATTGCCGGCGCCTGGCCCGCACGCACTACGAGAACTTCCAAGTCGCCAGTTGGCTGCTGCCGCGGGCGCTGCGACCCCACTTCTACCATGTTTACGCCTATTGCCGCTGGTCCGACGACCTGGCCGACGAAACGGGCGACCCCGAGCGCAGTCTTGAATTGCTCGATTGGTGGGAGGACCAATTGCGGGCCTGCTATGCCGGCCGCACGCATCATCCGGTGTTTATCGCCCTCCACGAGACGATTGCCGAATTCGACATCCCGCAGGCGCCTTTTTCCGAGCTGCTGGCAGCTTTCCGGCAAGACCAGCGGCAGACGCGCTATGAAACCTTCGACGACTTGCTAGGCTATTGCCGGAATTCGGCCAATCCGGTCGGCCGGCTGGTGTTGTACTTGTTCCGCTCCCACGACGAGGCCCGCGGCCGCCTCTCGGATGCGGTCTGCACCGGCTTGCAGTTGGCGAACTTCTGTCAGGACGTGGCGAACGACTGGCGACGGGGAAGAATCTATTTGCCGTTGGCCGATTGCCGCGATTTCGGCTACAACGATAGCGATTTCGCGGCGGCCGAGGCGAACCGCGACTTCCGCCGGCTGCTGGCTTTCCAGGTCGATCGGGCGGAAGGCTGGCTGCGCAACGGACTGCCGCTGGTCGAGCAACTGCCGGGCCGCTTGAGAGGCGACGTGTGGTTGTTCGTTCACGGGGGATTGAAGATTTTGGACCGCATTCGCGCGATCGACTTCGACGTCTGGCGCCGTCGACCCAAGGTCTCGCGAAGCGATCGATTGCGGCTGTTGGCCGGCTGCCTCTGGCGCTGCGTGCCAAGGCGGCGCGGGGAAAGGATTCCATGAACGCGACTCTTCACTCAAGCTACGCTTACTGCGGCCAGCTCACGCGGCGCACGGCCGGCAATTTCTATTACTCGTTTCTGGTGCTGCCGCGCGAAAAGCGGCAGGCCATGAGCGCCTTGTATGCGTTCTCGCGAGTGACCGACGACCTGGGCGACAACGATCAGCCGGTCGAAATGCGCCGCGCCGCCTTGGTCGCCTGGCGCCGCGCGCTCCAGCGCGCGCTGGATGGCGCCGCGGAAGGCCGCGTGTTGCCGGCCCTGGTCGATACGCTCCGCCGCTACGGCTTCTCGCCTGCGTATCTGCACGATCTGATCGATGGCGTGGAGACGGATCTCCAGCAGACGGACTATCAGACGTTCGACGAGCTGCGCGGCTATTGTCACAAGGTTGCGTCGGCCGTCGGGCTGTGTTGCATTCACATTTGGGGCTTCACCAACGACGCGGCCTTCGAACCGGCGCGCAAGTGCGGCTTGGCGTTCCAACTGACCAATATTCTGCGCGATCTCGAAGAAGATGCCGCGGAAGGCCGCGTGTATCTGCCTCAAGAAGATCTGGAGCGGTTCGGCTATTCGGTCCAAGACCTGCGGCAAGGCCTGCGCAACGACCGCTTCCAGGCGCTGATGCGATTCGAAATCGCCCGGGCCGAACGCTTCTATCAAGAGGCGGCCGATCTCCAGCGCTGGCTGGAGCCCGACGGCAAGACGGTGTTCGGCGCGATGACCGGCATTTATCGCGGCCTGCTGAATGAGATCAAGCGGCTCGACGGCGACGTGTTCGGCCGCCGCGTGCGGCTCAGCGCCTGGCGCAAGCTGCGAATCGCCGGCCGCTGGCTGTTCGTGCGCCCGGCCAGCCCCATCGGCCAGCCGCACTTCGTAGAAGCGGCATCCCTGCCGCTTCAAAAAACGCGGCAAGATGCCGCGTCTACCAAGGCCGCTGCGCGATGACAGGCGCTGCGCCAGTCCCTCTCCCTTTGGGAGAGGGGGTTAAAGCGAAACGCATCGCCGTGGTCGGCGGCGGCCTGGCGGGGCTGGCGGCGGCGGCGGCCTTGAGCGGGCGCGGCTTCGAGATCGAACTGTTCGAAGCCCGGCGTCAACTTGGCGGCCGTGCAGCCAGCTTTCGCGATCCGGCCAGCGGAGAACTCGTCGATCATTGCCAGCACGTCAGCATGGGCTGCTGCACGAACCTGGCCGATTTCTGCCGCCGCACCGGCATCGCCGACGCCTTCCGACGCGATCGCCAACTTTATTTCTTCGGCCCCGACGGTCGGCAGTATCCATTCGGCGCCAGCCGCTGGCTGCCCGCGCCATTGCACCTGGGCCTGGCCTTCCTGCGGCTGGGCTATCTCACGCTCGGCGAGCGCCTGGGCGTGGCGCGGGCGCTGTGGAAGCTGGCTCGCACGAAGATCGACGACGATGCTCAGCAGCCGACCGTCGGCGAGTGGCTGCGGCGGCAGGGGCAATCGGCGGCGGCGATCGAGCGTTTTTGGGCCGTGGTGCTGGTCAGCGCCTTGGGCGAAGATGTCGAGCGGGCTTCATTGGCCGCCACCCGCAAGGTGTTCGTCGACGGCTTCCTGTCGGCCCGCGAGGCGTACGAAGTCGAAGTGCCGCAGATTCCGCTGGGCGAGCTCTACGGCCGCCGCCTCGAAGCCTGGCTCGACGCGCAAGGCGTGAAACTGTGGCTGGGGGCGCCCGTCGAGCAAGTGGTTGTCGATCGAATCGCCGCCGGAGAACGCTCATCGGGCGGCGCCTCATCGTGGGGCGGCCTTCCCAGGCCGTCCTCTCCTGACGCCTCATCGTGGGGCGGCCTTCCCAGGCCGTCCTCCCCTAGCGACCTGGGAAGGTCGCCCCACGGAACGCCGAACTCAGCCGCATCGGCTATGTCCCTTGCAAGCGACGAGCAACCCGGCGCCACCTTGCGCGCCACGGGGCTGGTTCTTCCCGGCGGCATCCACCGCCCCTTCGATGCCGTCGTCGTCGCCTTGCCTTGGCGCCGCGTGCGCGAAGTCTTCGACGAGCCGACGTTATCGACCCTGCCCGAGTTGGCCCGCATCGACGAAATCGAGTCGGCGCCGATTACCGGCGTACACCTCTGGTTCGACCGCGAGATCACCCCCCTGCCTCACGCCGTGCTGGTCGGCAAGCTGAGCCAATGGGTGTTCAACCGCGGCCAACGACCAGCGAGCGAAGGGGGCTCGCCCGGCATGGAGGGCCGGGCGCCCTCGCCCGGCATTGGAATGGAGGGCCGGGCGCCCTCGCCCGGCATTGGAATGGAGGGCCGGGCGCCCTCGCCCGGCGGCTATTACTATCAAGTCGTGATCAGCGCCTCACGCGATCTCGCCGGCCGCGATCGCGACGAGGCGATCGCTCAGATCGTCGCCGAACTAGCCTCTGTCTGGCCTGCGGCCGGCGCTGCGAAACTGCTTCACGCCCGAATGGTCACCGAGCAAACGGCCGTGTTTTCGGTCCGGCCCGGCCTCGAGCGCCTGCGCCCGCCGCAACAGACTCCGATTGCCAATCTTGCCTTGGCGGGCGATTGGACCCGCACCGGCTGGCCCGCCACGATGGAAGGCGCCGTCCGCAGCGGCTACCTCGCCGCCGAAGCGATTTTGAGAAGCTTTGGGCAGAGCGAAAGAATCGTCGTCGCCGATCTGCCGCGAGGGCGGCTGGCGAAGTGGCTGCTTTAGCCGGGCGTTGATCGTTCGGCTCATTCTCGCCGCTCTTCGCGCGTCGGCATGAGGCAGCTCGGAATTTGGTCGTTGCAAACGCTCCGCCACTCCACATCGAACGAGCCGCGGTAGCCGAACAGCTTCCCGAAACGCGAGTTCGTCACGTTGACTTCGATCCGATATTTCTGACTCGCGTCGTCGAACCACTCGCAGACGTCGGCCACGCCTGAGAACGCGAGCGGGAAGCGGAAGCCGACAATGCGTTCGTAGAACCGCTGTTCGCCCGAACGCAGCCGCAAGCCGCCCCGGTCGTCGACCGATAGCGAAAGATCGACGGCTAGGTGCTGGTGCGTGCCCAGATAGTCGACGATGCAGCCGCGTCGATCGCTATACACCATGTAGGCGTCGAAGCGGCGCGGCCGAGGGGTTCGAAACTTGCGAATCCAACTGACCGTTTCGCGGCCGAAACGGTCCGTGTAGGCGTAGTTTTCCACCGTAAACGGCACGCCGCGCCCCTGCTCGGGGAACATGATCCGCCGCCAGGCGCCCAGTTGCAAAAACGGCAGCACGAACGGCGCCCCGTGCCAGATTTCATCCATCACGCCGCGGCCGATCGAGGCGACGCGATCGGCCTCGGAGAAACCGAACCGTTCTTGGATCTTGGGATGCAGTCGGGCGAAATCGGCCCCGAGCGCTCGTTGATAAATCGAGATCATTGCTCAACCTCGGGTCTGCTTTCTTCGGCGTGCTTCGAGGACCTGCTGTAACGGCAATGTGCGGCGGACGGCAGATCGTGCGACGACAGCCAACCAATGCCCGCCAAAACGGCGACCGCGACGTTCAAAGAGACGGGATTGAACGCGGCCGTCAGGTACGAAGGAGAAAAGATCGCGACCGCCGCCGTGGCCGCGGCCATTAGCACGAGCGTGAACGCGAACAGCCGCGCGGGGCGCCGGGCAATCAGCACGGCCAGGGCGATCGCGATTTCCGCCCAGCCCAGGATGTGCAACAAGCAGCCGGCCGTCTCGCTCGAAAAGCCGGCGTCGCGCAGCATGACGAGCTCGTCTGCGTGCGGCCGAAACAGCTTGGGAACGATCCCCTGATAGAGCCACACGAACGCAACGCCCACGCGGGCCAGCCAGTGAACCGCGCTCAGCCTCAAACTGCTCGCCGGATCGATTCCCTTCTCGATCCACAACCGCAAGCGGTCGAAGCTCCAAGCGGTGGCCCAGGCCATCCAACGGCGAAACACGAGCCGATCCAACAGCCGCCCCGCGAAACCGTAGCGGACGCGGTAGTCGTATCGGGTCGCAAAGCGCACCGCGCCGTCGCCGGGGAAGTATTTCCAATGGCCGGCGCCCTCGCGAATCAGCGACCTGGGATCGTCCGACCAAAATTTCAACGCCGAGACGCACTCGCCCGCGGCCGTTTCGCGGCTGCCGACCGTTCGGCCTTGGCCTGCGATCGCCAGCACGCCGATACGCGTTCGGTAGACGAATTGCTGGAGTTGCTCGCCGTCGGGCCGCGGCAAATACTCAATCTCGCTGAATCTCAGATCCCAGCGCGCGTGCTCGCGCGGATCCTGCGTCCGGCGCCAAAGTTCGTCCAGCGAGCAGCGGATTTCGGTTTCGACATACACGCCCATCGTTCGCCGCTCCGCTCGTAAGAGGACTCAGGCTCATGGTTCATGAACCGAAAACGCCGCGAGCGATTAACTGCAAAAAAACGCGAGTCGAAAGGCGGCGGGGTCGCTGTTTTGCGATTCCAAACGGCGCCGCCACGAGCCACGGACTTTGGCCACGGACTTCCCAGCGCGGCCTTCGGCCGCAACCAATCGAGCCACGGATGAATCACGGATGGATCACGGATGAAAAACAGAGTCGGAAAAACCATGTCCGATCCGTGTTCGATCCGTGTTTCATCCGTGGCTCGCCCCCGCCAAAAGCGCCGCATGAATCTTCGCGAGACGCGGAGAAATAGAACGTTTGTAGTACGGAGCGAACACGGACGAGTTCCACGCCGGTTCATCCGTGTTCGATCCGTGTTTCATCCGTGGCTTGCGACTCTGGCTTCCGATTTCCGACCTCGACCAACTGCACGATCACGCCGCTCAAAAACTTCGCCAGCTTGTCGCTGGCCACGAGCGCGTCTTCCTTCAGCTTGAGCATGTCTTTGATGCTCGCAGGGCGGCGGAAGATGGCGCCGGCGGCGGCGCCGAGCCGGGCGGCTGGGGTTTTTTGTTTCGCCAGCCGCTCGATATCGGCCGGCAGCTCGTCGTCGACCGCATCGCTCACGATCCGCACGGCCATGAAGCGGGTCTTGGCCTGCCGGCAGACTTCGCCCACGGCCCACGATTCCATGTCGACGGCCAGAGCTTCGTGCCGCTGCCCCAGCTCGCGTTTTTCCGCGGGCAATCGCACGATGCGGTCGACGGTCAGCAGGCGGCCGACGTGCAGGCCCGGCGTGGCGGCCACTGCCTCGGGACTGATCTTGAAATCGATCGACAGCCGATGGCCATCGCCGTCGGCGATGCTGTCGGCCATGATGATCTCGCCCCGCTTCAGCCGCGGATCGAGCGCGCCGGAAAACCCGGCCGAAATGACCCAGCTCGGGCGATGCCCGGCCAGCAAGGCTTGCGTGCCGCGGGCGGCGGCCAGGGGACCGACGCCCGCCTCGATCAGCACGACGTTTCGCCCTTTCAGCGAACCCTGCCGGGCGATGAAATCGGTTCCCTGCGTTACGACCACGCCGCCCAACAGGTCTTCCAGCCCGCCTTGCTCGATGCCCAGCGCGAAGACCAGCCCCACGTCGCACTGCGCCGGCGCAGCGCCCGTTTCGGCCGCGGCGGGATCGCGCGAGGCGCCGGACGCGGCGGCATAGAGCTTGGCCTTTGCCTGTTGCTGGAGCCAATTGCGGAGGATCGCTTGCCAGACCAAAGTCGCCGACTCGCTTGCTAGAATCTCGTGAATCAACGTCAACCGCCCTCAGCCTGTTCGATCGGCCGCCGGGCGTCAAGGCGAAGACGGTCGAGGTCGCGATGCCGGCAGGGCATGGGAATGTTATCGAACCTTCGGCCCTGCGCTAGGAAACCACGGATGGCACGGATCTCACGGCTTGGAATTCCAATATCCGTGCCATCGGCGCCATCCGTGGTTCATTTGCCGTTTCTGCAGGTAGGGCGGTGGAGTCAAGAGTCGCCCCGATTTTCAAGCCCGCCGCCGCACGAATCCCCGCGCACGACAGGGCCGAATATGGCACAATACAGTATCCGGCGCATGGTTTTGCGCCCAAATTGAGCGGGGGGTCGTGAGCCATGCGGCTCGTAATGCTAGGGTCGACGGGCTACCATCCGAACGAGATTCGGCACACGCCCTGTCTGGTCTTGCCCGAGTTGGGCATCGTGCTCGACGCCGGGACGGCGATGTTTCGCTTGCGAGACCACCTGGTCACGCCCGAGTTGAACATCTTTCTGACGCATGCCCACCTCGATCACGTCTTCGGCCTGACCTTCTTGTTCGACGTGCTCTACCAGCGGCCGACGAAACGCGTGATCGTTCACGGAGACGCGGAGAAACTGGCGGCCGTCGAACAGCACTTGCTGTATCCGCTGTTGTTTCCCGCCCCGTTGCCTTGCGAGTATCGAGCGTTGCCGGCCGACGGCCTCGACTTGCCCGAGGGCGGGCGGCTGACGCACTTTCCGCTCAAGCATCCCGGCGGCTCGCTCGGTTTCCGGCTCGACTGGCCCGGCCATTCGCTGGCCTACGTGACCGACACCACGGCCGATCTGGCGGCCGATTACGTCGAGCGAATCGCCGGGGTCGACTTGCTGGTCCACGAGTGCTATTTCAGCGACGAGTTCAGCGAGCGGGCCGAGTTCACCGGCCACAGTTGCACCACGCCCGTAGCCGAAGTCGCGCGAGCGGCCCGCGTCGGCCGGTTGGTGCTGATGCACCTCAATCCGCTGGTGAACGAGCTCGACCCGATCGGCCTCGACGTCGCCCGCGCCATCTTTCGCGAAACGACGCTCGGCACGGACGGGTTGGAGTTGGAGTTTTGAACTCAAATCAACCACGGATTTCACGGCGACGGCTTCGGCCGGAAGAAAATAAGCCACGGATGAAACACGGATCGAACACGGATCACACGCCGCGGAACCTCGCGGGCATATTACCGGCGAAACCGTCGAGGCCGTATTCCAGATCGATGGTGTCCATAGTTTCCGTATATTAGACGAGACCGGAAGAAGGCAGAGCTCGGAATGGTTTTTCCTCTTCCGCAATTCATCCGTGTTCGATCCGTGTTTCATCCGTGGCTTCATCGATAAGAGCGTCAAAACGACGCGATCAGCTTTTCCAGCCGCCGGCGATAACTGAAATGCTCGACCTCGAGCAAGTGCCGCGAGGAATTCAAATAGCGGATGCCCCGGCCGAGATCGTCCGGCAGCCGGGCTTTTTTACGGCGAAAGCGCTCCGCCGACGCGCGATCGCCGTCGAGCGCCGCCAGAAACCGCGCGATCAACTCGGCCTGCCGATCGACCAGGCCGAACTGCCCGCTGTCGGGCTGAATCAACCCGGCGACGGCCAGATTGTCGTGCTGCGGATGAAACACGTTCAGGAAAAGTTCCGGCCGCCCGCCGCGCCAGTTCAAATGCTCGCGGTCGATGAACGGGAAGCTGATCTTGAAGCCGGTGGCGTAGACGATCACGTCGATGGCTTCCGTCGTGCCGTCGACGAACCGCACCCGGTCGCCGCAAAGTTCGGCCACGTCGGGCTTGGGCGAGATTTGGCCGTGGCCGACGTAGTAGAGCATCTGCGAATTGATGATCGGGTGCGATTCGAACAACAGGTGGTCGGGCTTGGGCAGGCCGAACCGCTCGGGCGGGCCGAGCGTCCAGCGGATCGCCGCGCCGGCGATCGCTCGCCGCAGCGCCAGCGGCAGCCGCCAACGCAGCAACCGCTCGCCGGCCTGGTCGGCCGGCTTGCCGCGAATGTACTTGGGCAGATAGTGATAGCCGCGGCGCACGCTATGAAACGTGCGCTCGGCGTTCTGCGCCGCTTCGACCGCAATATCGCAGCCCGAGTTCCCCCCGCCGACGACCAGCACGCGGCGGCCGCGAAGCACGTCGGGCGTCTTGTATTCGGCCGAGTGCAGCGAGAGGCCCTCGAAGCTCCCCGGAAACTCCGGCCATTTCGGATCCCAATTGTGGCCGTTGGCGATCATCACGCCGCGATACCGCCGCACTTCCCGCCGCGGCCCGGCGCCTGCGGCGAGTCGTTCGATCGTCACGTCCCAATACGGTCCCTGCGGGCCGGCGTCGGTCGCCGGTTCGATCCGCTCGACCGACGTGCGAAACTCGATCCGCGGGTACAGGGCGAAGTGCCTCGCGTAGCCGCGAAAATACTCCCACACCTGAGCATGGCTCGGGTAGTCGGGATACTCGGCCGGCATGGGGAAATCGACGTACTCGGTCAGCGGCTTCGACGAGATCAGGTGCGTCGAGCGGTAGATGCTGCTGTGCGGCTTGCCGTAGCACCAGTTGCCGCCCACATCATCTTCGCGTTCCAGGCACTCGAACTCCACGCCGCACGCCGCCAGCCACTTGGCGACCGCCAGGCCCGACGACCCGGCGCCGACGACGCAGTATTTGGATGTGCGATCGAGGGGAGTTTCAGCGATCAAGTTGCAGCATCCAGGGCGAACCACGCAAATATTCGCCGCTTGCGCGGGCGAGGCGAAACCCTTGATGAAATCAGATCGGCTTCACTGCGTCAAACGCTACGGGCGGAAGGGAGTGGGCTAAAGTTGTGTTGCTGCCATCAGGCCCCGGATTCTAGAGTTCGCGGGCTGAAAAACCCATCAGATGCAACAGTGCGAGCCCAATGAGCCAAGCCAGCGCTGGCGCCAGCGTCAGCCAGAGCATGGTTCGGATGCTGAATTGAGGGCGAGGCATGGCGTTAAAAAGGTGTCAGGAACCTTTACTTGCCCTGAAATCAGATCAGCGTCGCCGCGTCAAACGCTGCGAGCGGCGGGTCGTGGGCTATTGTTGTGTTGCCGGGCGGCGGTGATAGTGCTTCCCGATTTTTGGGCGGATTGCGCGGATTCCGAGCAAGCCATCAGTCACAGGCACGTTCGGATGCTAAGCTGGGCACTCAAAATGGCAAATGGCTCTTGAGCGATTGAAGGCGTCGCGCGGCATCCTTTGTCTCATCCTCAGCATCCCATATTGCTCGTTCAGCGACATCGCCAGTGAACCGCTTGACCTTGGCCTCAATCTCTTGGCAATGCCTTAGTTCAACCTCAGCGCGTGCAATTTTCGCCAGGCGGTCGTAATGGACGAACGCAGCCCCCAATGACGCAATGAGCATCAAGACGAAAAGCCATTTTAAGCTGAACTGAAACCTTCGGCTCATTCGGGCATTCTATCCTCTGACGCATGAAAAAGCCCCGCGGGGCGGGGTAGTGATTCCATTTACCGCTGAGTCAAGCGAAAACCGTAAATAACCGAGCGTTAAAAAGGTGTCAGGAACCCTTTACTTGCCTAAGCCTAGCGGTCAGTCCCGAATCAGCGCCCCATGAATCAGCGTGTGCTCCTGCTCGAACTGCCGCCTTTCGGCCTTGGTAACCGCTCGCCCTGGAATCGTGAATGAGCCGCCGTGCTCCGACGCGCCGCTTGGGATCTTGCCAGCAGCGAATTTGATGACGCGCCCATCGCCCCATTTCACGGTCGTTGTCAGATTGCCCAAGGCGTCCGGCTCGACCGTTACCACAAAATCGTTCTTGTCCTGGCCAGCCGTTCCGCCATCGTCGAACCAGTTGCGTGCAAAGCCGACGAAGAACGCGATGCACGCCACCAGCACGGTCAACGCCCGCAAACTGAACTGAAACCTTCGGCTCATGGGCGCATCATAGCCGGCGGCTGGGGCGGGGCAAGCGGGTGAACAAGAGGCCCGCGTGAGAAAAGGTATTTCGTCCCTCACTTCTCCTGGCCGCGGTCCTTCTCGAAATCTTCCAGCAGCTTTGCCAACTGCCGCTGGCGGTCGGCGCCGTCGGTTTGCCCCTGCCGCGCGTAAAGCCGCGCGAGCTGCTCGTGAACGGCGCGATCGTAGGGAATGATCTCCGCGGCGCGCTCGAGCGATTGGATGGCGCCCGGTTCGTCGCCTTGCGCGGCCTGGCATAGCCCGAGCATCTGCCAATCGAGCGGATGCCGTCGCAGGCGGACCGATTGCACCAGCGCCGACCGCGCGGCCGCCCATTGCTGCGTGCGGAAGGAGAAATCGGCCAGCACGAACAGCGCGTGGGTGCGTTCGTCGGGCGGCAGCGGGTCGTCTTGCAGTGCGGCCGCCGCCAGTTGGGCGGCGCGCGGCGGCGGCGACGACCAGTACACGCGGGCCAGGCCGGCGTCGACATACGCGTCGCGCAGCCCTTGGGCGCGCACTTTTTCGAGCAGTTCGACGGCCCGGCGGCGATAATGCTCGATGGCCGGCCCGCTCTGCTCCGGCTCGAATTCCAGGTAAGCCAGGCCCAGGCAACGATCGCGCTCGATCTCCGAGAGGTGCGACACGTCCGCAAGCGGCGTCAATTCAGCGAATTCCGGCTCGTCGTCGGTTGGCGCTTCGGCGGCAGGCGCCTCCGCCGCCGGGCGGTGAATGCCGATGCGGTGGTGCGTGAAGGCGGCGTGCGGAACATCGGTCTGCGTCGGCGGCATGTGGCAAGCGGCGCAGTTGTCGCCGGGCTCGGCCTTCGTTCGTGCGGCGACATCCAGCCCGCACGCCGCCGGCGCATGGCACTCGAGACACTTGCTGCGATACTCGGCCGCCGCCCGTTCGGCCGGCACGGCGGCGGGCAGCACGGCGGCGTGCGGGTTGTGGCAGGTCGTGCAGGTCAACGAGTCGGACTGTTGATAGCAGCGGCTCAACCACATTTGCTCGACGTGCCCTGCGACCTTCATCCGAGAGCTGGGCCGATCGAGCCGGTAGTCGATGCGGTAATCGCTCAAGGGATGGCCGGGACGAAAATCGCCGACGCTGCGCCCGCGCAGGAGAACCGAGGCGTCGCTGCTCAGATGGCACCGGGCGCAGATCGCTTCATTCAAGTCGCGCGCCAGCTTGCCGGGATGAACGATGGTTTCGGACGCCGCGGCGCGATCGTTCGCCGCGGCGTTTTTTGCCGCGCGCCGCTGGGCGGCGTGCGTCGACCCTGGGCCATGACAGCCTCGCAGCCGATCGCTTGCTCGTGAATGGCGATGCGGTTCAAGGCGCCGTCGATGTTTTCGGCCCGGCCGGCGTGGCAGGCGATGCAGCCCGCGTCGACCCCGCGCTCGAAGCCCGGATGATTGCGGCGGTCGTAGCCGGGCGACATGCCCCACGACTTGCGCGACTCGTACCAGGTGATCGGCGATTCGATCAAGAAGCCGTCGTCTTCAATCAAATAACTTCGCCCGTGCCGTCCCGAACCGATCACGTACTTAACCGCGTAGTCCTGGCTCAGCGCGTCGTCGTCGATCGCCGAGAGCTGTTCGCGATGCCGAAAGGCGCCGTCGGCCCGATACACGCGATAGGAGCGACCGGACAGCGCGTGATCGAAGCGGCCGTCGGGCGGCTGGGCCTGCGGATCGATTTCGGCCAGCGCCCGACTGTGGCCCGTTTGTTCGTAAGAGCGGACCTCGTCGGCGTGGCACTCGGCGCACTGGGCCGCGCCGATATAGAACGGCTCGGCTGCTTGATTTTGCGCGTCGGCCGCGTCGTGGGCTGCTGACTCGTGCGCCGCCGAGAGTTCCCCAGCCTTTTCCGCCGGCGCCGCAGGGACCGGACGCGAGGGAATCAGCCGCAGCACGGCCCAGCCGCACAACGCCAACGCGCCCGCCACCAGCGCCAAGCGTACGCGGCCTGGCATCGAGCGTCCCTCGCCTTGCACTCCCGAGGCGCCCCGAGCGCCCTTTTTCTTAGCGGCCTTCATAAAGACTGCCCTGAATATTGCTGGTCGAGATTAGAGGCTCCTGGCACGTTTTCCGCCCCCGCCGTATCACGACTCGCCTTTGGGCTCGACTTGGCCGGACTGCCTGTCGCGGCGTTTGATGACATGCGTTCGAGGCGATCGACCGCGGGCGATCCGAGCGAGCAGCTCAATCGGCGGCGTGAGCAACCACCAAAACAAGCCCATCGCGCCGGCGCCTATCGCGAGCCGAACAGCGATCGGCAGTTGGATTCAGATCGCACAGCCGGCCGCGACCACGGCGGTAATCGCGAATATCACTCGCAAGTTGAACTGAAATCGGCGGCTCATTGGGGCATTGTAGCCCATCTTGCCTATCAAAACGAAGTAATTGTAGGGTGGGCACTGCCCACCAGAAGCGGATTGGCGCGCGAGATGCCCGATCGACGTTTACAAGGCAGTTGGGACGAGCCCGCGGCGAGCCGACTTGCGAAGGCACGAAAACGCGTTGCGGCAGGTTCCGGTGGGCAGTGCCCACCCTACGAAACTGACGCCGTGTCAGGCTGGAAAGCCTGACCTACGTATCTCTTTCCTGAACCGCGAGGATCGTCAATCTACCTGCTCAAGCCGCTTGCGGCGTAGGTTGCGGCGCAGTTGCGCGGGCGGCTCGATGCGCAAGCCGCAGAATCGCAATGCCCGCGCGCCGCCCTCCCGTCCCTTTCTCTCCAAGGAGCTTGAAATGTCGCAGCACGATTCCGCGGCGAGCCATGGCGCCCCGATAAACGGAACGCAGAACAACGACACGCGAAAGAGCGAAGCCAAGGACTACGCTCCGCCGCGCGGCGGCGGGCCGGAGGGGAAGGCGTGGACCTATGCCGAGCGACGCTTCGAGCCCGATTCCGTTGCGCCGGAGCTTTCGCTCACGCCGCTCGATCGGGTCGAGGCGAAAGAGCCGGCCTGGGAGTGCTGCGGCCGCTTGCGGCGCGGCGCGGTGACGATC